>JAWRJF010000097.1:0-40934 GCA_040307645.1 Anaerovoracaceae bacterium
TTGAAATCATCTCTATTTGATTAGTATTTTTGCTGTTCTTAGATATCATGTTGCACCTTCCTTTGGTTTTTCTATACTCATATTATACCACAAAAACCCTAATAAGTGTTGAAATTTCAGTGTTTATATTGATTTATTGCATAAGAAAAAGCCCTTGGGTTCGTCGTGAACCCTCGGACTTTGTCTTCGGTCTGAAATGGACCTTTATGGTCCATTTATTTTTTCTTAGAAGGTAGCAATTCTGCTGGCTATCAATTGAGCGGTAATGTATACAACATCAATCTTCCTAATGCTGGAATTCCCAATGCTTTAACTTCATCATTGTGTTTTCAGTACAATTCTGAAAACGTAGACGGAAAAGGTTATGTTCCAGATGTGTGGTGTAATCCTAAGGATTCACTAAATAATGTTTTTAAGACGCTATATAATCAAAATATGGTAAGTAATGAGACTATTAATAAAATAAATGCAGAAATAAAAAAATCGAGCCGTGTTATCACTTTAAAATGTGGGAAAAACACTATAAAACCTGGTAATGAATTTGGAAATAATTTATCTACGAAAGCAATATATAGATTATAAATATCGCACATTAAATATTTCACGTCCGATCTTTCATCGCGGGGTATAGACGCAAAACATGGTTCAGTTACTACTTTGCGTCGGCTTGCCACTATATCAATGGGTTCTCTAGGAGTAAAATCAAGTAGCATTAAAGTTTAATCACATTCTCCTTGAATTTTCATATGTACTTCATCAATACTTACAATCTCATATCTGCCATCTTCTTTCCTTTTTGTCCCCTTATCGCCTCAAAAATCCCTTTTTTTTAATTTTGTATACCTTTTGTGCGTCTTTGTGTGAGGTTTAATCAATAGCTGTAAATGGATATTTAAAGCGGTTTTTGAGCAATTTAAAAGGTCAATCCTTTTCCAATATAAAAAAAGGCACCATCGCAATGCGATGATGCCTTTTTTTAGTGGTGGAGATGAGGAGAGTCGAACTCCTGTCCGAAAGCATTTCCATAAGATTTTCTCCGAGCGCAGCTAATAATTTATAGTTCGCATTTCCGATCCCTTATTAGCAAGGTAAAGAAAAAGCTATCTCGTTGTTCCTTCATGATACCGAGAACTCTCATGAAGTTTTCCTGTATAATTGACGCCAGATTTCTAGTCTACAGGGAAACTAGAGCTGACGCGCGTGCTGCGAAATTAAGCAGCTAATGCGAAATTATTATTATTTTTAGCGTTTATATTTAAACGTGCCCTTTTAACGTAGACCTGGCAACTACGGCTCGCTTATCTTACTTCTACACCCCCGTCGAAACCTTTACACCCCCGAGAATGATTATACCTATATAGTATTCGTTTTAATCAAAAATTGCAACTGTTTTAATATGGATATCTTAATATCTTTGCTTCATAGCCTGCTCCATTTTTCTGGAAGCATCTTTTTTGGCCATATCTTCCCTTTTATCATAATTTTTTTTGCCTCGTGCAACGGCAATTTCCATCTTTGCTCTACCGTCCTCATTAATATAAATATTTAAAGGAACCAGTGTAAGACCCTTTAAGGTTGTATATCCAATCAGTTTCCTAATTTCTTGTTTATGTAATAGTAACTTTCTTGGACGAATTGGATCAACATTAAATCGATTTCCTTGTTCATAAGGGCTAATATGCATTCCATAAATAATCATTTCCCCGTTTTCGATTTTCGCATAGCTTTCTTTAATATTTACTTTGCCTAACCGTATTGATTTTATCTCTGTACCGGTTAGCACTATTCCAGCCTCATAAACTTCTTCAATGAAGTAATCGTGACGCGCTTTTTTATTATTGGCAACTATCTTTTTTTGACGCTTTCCCATGTTTAAATTACTCCTATCCTATCTAATGGCCATATCCTAAAAACAGCCTTACCTATAACCTTCTCATTATCTACCTGTCCCACTGTCACATCTCTGCTGTCTCTGCTTATAGCTCTATTGTCTCCAAGTACAAAACAGTGGCGATTCCTTATAGTAACTTGCTGTAAACTGCAACCTGCCTTTTCATCAAAAACATAGCCCTCAGTAAGGGGCTTGTCATTGACAAAAACTAGTCCATCAACAATTGCAACAGTGTCTTCTTCTACTGCAATTACTCTCTTTATTAATAAATGGCCCTCGCCATTTGGTGAATTAATTTCTGATGGAAAAACAATAATATCATTGTATTTTGGGCTGTCCTTTTTAAAGGCAAGTTTATAAACAATTAACTTATCACCTTCTTCTAGCCCTGGGAGCATAGAACTGCCTCTTACTTCTACAATATCCAAGGTAACAAAACATAACACTGCAGTCGATATCCCTAATATTATTGCCATACCCCATGCCAAGGTTTTTTTCATATATAGAGTTTCTCCTATTTAATCAATCCAAATTCACTAAACGGGTACACTCTGATTACTGCTTTTCCTACTACATCGTCTTCTTTAATACAACCTAATTCACGACTATCCCTACTAACACGTCTATTGTCTCCCATTACGAATAGCTGGCCTTCAGGTACAACAAGATCGCTTATTTCACCCCAAGTATAATCCTCTTTGATATAGTCTTCTTCAAAAAGTTCTCCGTTTATGTATACTTGTCCATCTTTTATATCAATTTCATCACCAGGCAAACCTATTATTCTTTTTATCAGTAATTTCTCTTTTCCATTATCTTGCTTTAGGTCTGAATGAAATACGATTACATCGCCTCTTTCCGGTTCACTAAAAGTATATGACTGTTTACTTAAAAACAGATAATCGTTTTCATAAAAATTAGGTTGCATTGAACTTTCCTTAACAATTGTAGGCTTAATAAACTGTACAACAATTATTGCAATCACCAATGCAATGAGTATATCCTTAATCCATTCTTTCATGTTTTTATTCCCCTTCTTATTATTGTTCAAAAATGCTGTTTTTTATTCTTTCAAAATCTTTCGGCAGCGTAGCCACGATCTCTTTCCCCTCCAAATAATGTAAGGCCCCTGGGCATTCATTAAATATAAGTTTATGAGCATGGAGCAATTGTGTCGTCAATCCAAATTTTTGTCTCATTATATTATTAGTTCTCTTGTCCCCGTATTTTATATCCCCAATAATAGGATGTCCAATTTTTGCAAGATGAGCTCTGATTTGATGACTTCTGCCCGTAATAATTTCCACCTCAACCAAGGTATACCCCCTGGTATATGATATAGGACTTACTATGGTTTCAATAACTTTTCCCATTTCCTCAGTATTAGGAAGAACCGAAACCAAGTTTTTTTCAGTATCTTTTATTATTTTATCTTTTAAGCACATTTTATCTTTAAGATGGCCTTTTACAATTGTTAAATAGTACTTACTAATTTTATCCTTATCTCTTATCATCTGATTCAATGTCTGCAGTGAATATGAGTTTTTTCCAAACAAAACTAGACCAGTAGTATTTCTATCTAACCGGTTTACTGATGCAGGTGAAAAAGTTTTCTCTATTCTTGGATTAAATTCGCCTTTTTCAATCAAATAATCATATACCTGATTAGCCAAATGGTTTTTCTTCTCTATATTATCTCCATGGGTCAACAAGCCAAATGGTTTTTCTACTACCAAAATATTTTCATCTTCATACGCAATAGTAAATTGGCGTTTAACCTTTGCACGAGGTTTTTTTCTTGTGAAGTTTTCAAAATCCTCATCACTTATATATATTGAAATTTCATCACCGACATGAATCATGGCATCATTCTTACTCCTCTTGCCATTTATTTTTATGTCTTTTCTTATTAATTTATAAATCATGCTTAGTGGTGCATTTTCAAAATATTTTTTTAGAAACCTATCTAATCTCTGGTTCCCCTCATTTTCTGTTATATTAACTTTTATCATACCCTTTATTATACATCATTCAACTATTTAAATCAAAATAATAAAAAGAATTATGAAGAAAAATTCACACAATCCCTTTATTTTACATTTGTCCTCAGCTAAAAAATGTGATAAATTATATATAGTGTATATTGCTGTTTAAAGGAGACCAATATGAAATTTATAAAAGATTTTTTTTATGATAAAAACGATATTGTATTAGCCATAATTATCTTAGCCCTTGCAGGTTCCCTAATCTTTTGGCGACTGGATATTATTATGGATTATCCTTCAACACTAATATCAGATTCAGGTTCAGGTTCATCTGTTACTGAAAGTAATAAAGACAAAGACAAAGACAAACCTGATAAAAGTGAATCCACAACTGATACCGGCAATGGTATCTGGTCTGGTGGTAAGCTTTCTAAAGATGTAACAGTTACTATAGCAGGCGGTTCTGCAACATCCGCCGTTCAATCTTTAATCGACAAAGGTCTTCTCGAGTCTTATGAAGAATATGAACAGCTCTGCAAAGCCTCCGGCTATGATCCGCTTTCAATAAAAGCTACCACCTTTACATTTAAAGCCGGGTCTACTAAAAGTGATATCGTTTATACCATAACAAAATAAAATTACGATTCCAAAAGCTTGATTATTTCCATTAATCGAGCTTTTTGTTTTCCATCCATCATTGGCATTAAGCTTTTTACAGCTGCAAGTTGTTTATCATAAGAAACGTCATTTGCCTTAAGCTGATCTTTTAATTTTGATATTTCTCTTTTTATTTCACTATCACTCTTATTTTCGTATGCTTTTACTTTATTCATGTCTATTTTTTTCCCGTTTGTTAGTCCCATTTGGGAAGCAAGTTCCATAATCATTTTGTCATCTAATTCCATTTCATACCTCCATATATTTACTTACTATAATATATGCACTTATACTCAATTCATTTCATAATATATTATAGAAATTTTAGGAGGTTTATTATGACCAAGAATCCTATACCCATTATCTTAGTATTGTTTTTACTTAAAGGTAACAGAAATCTTCAGATGCCTGTAATTAACACTCTTCAAATGGAAGCTATGCTTGATAATGTTCGAGGTATGCTAAGTACTATTGACAAGATAAATAATCTTAGTCAGGTGGCAAAAGATCCACCCAAATTACCTGATATGGAAAAACTTATGGAACTTGCCGGTCCTGTAATTGCTGCAATGAATGCTAGTACTCCAAATGACGATTGAATATTTGCATAAGTAGTGTATAATATATTTAGTTATAAAATTGGGAGGTACACTATGGCTTTAATTACAACAGAAGAAATGTTTGCCAAAGCTTTGAATAAAGATTATGCTATTGGCGCATTTAACGTAAATAATATGGAAATAATACAAGGGATTGTCGAAGCGGCAAACATTGAAAATGCTCCGTTGATCCTACAAGTATCTGCAGGTGCAAGAAAATATGCCAGACCGGCTTATTTAGTTAAGCTAGTGGAAGCTGCTATCCTAGATTCAGATGTAGACGTTGCACTTCATTTAGATCACGGAGAAGATTTTGAAATATGTAAAAAATGTATCGATGATGGCTTTACTTCAGTAATGATCGATGGCTCTAAATATCCTTTTGAAGAGAATATTGAACTTACTAAGAAAGTAGTAGAATATGCTCATGCCCATGGAGTGGTTGTAGAAGCTGAGCTTGGTAAACTTGCAGGAGTTGAAGACAATATAAAAGTCGATGCTCGCTCCGCTACTTTTACAGACCCCGATGAAGCTGCAGAATTTGTGGAAAGAACTGGAGTCGACTCTTTAGCTATTGCGATTGGAACTAGTCATGGTGCTTACAAGTTTAAAGGGGAGCCTTACCTAGACTATGAAAGATTAAAGAAAATACATAGTTTAATACCAAATACCCCTTTAGTTCTTCATGGGGCCTCTTCTGTACTTCGTGAGTTTGTTGATAGATGCAACGAATTTGGCGGGAAAATCCCTGGCGCTCAAGGTGTCCCTGAAGAAATGATCCGAGAAGCAACTAAATATGGAATTTGTAAAGTAAATATCGATACTGATTTAAGACTTGCAATGACTGCAGAAATCAGAAGAGTATTACAGGAAAAGCCAGAAGAGTTTGATCCTCGAAAATACTTAGGTCCTGGAAGGGATGCTATAACCAGAATGGTTCAGCACAAGATAAAAAGCGTTTTAAATGGTTCAAATACAAGATAGCATATAAAAAGAGATGGTTATTAATTATCCATCTCTTTTTTTTCACCTCGTATTACACACACTACTTCAACTCTATTTTTTACACCTATTTTTCTAAAAATGTTATATATATGAGTCTTAACAGTACTTTCTGAAATAAATAAATCTTTAGCAATTTCAATATTACTCTTTCCCTCATAAATTTCTCTAGCAAGTTCAATCTCTCTAGCTGTTAAGTCATACTTGTTTTTCATCTCATCTAATGCAACATCTAAATTAAATGCATTCTCCGCAGACTCCGATTGTTCACTTTCAGCATATGCCACCTTAAAGTACTTATTATATATTACCATCATGTTGGCAATATTAATAATAAACCAGTAAAATATCGTAAAATCCATTGGACCGCTTACATATTCAGAATCTCCTAATGTGACTCCAATCTCACTACCAAAATATGTAATGTAGTTTAGCGTCATCATTATTGTAACTATACTCATGTAATATATTTGACTCTTGGGAAGCTTTTCCTTAACGTTATATACAATAAAGGCCGCACCACCTACCACTAACAATAATACCAGTGCTATATCCATACAAATATATGTCACCTTAATTATGTTATTATAATCTAAAAATACCATGGTTAAAAACCAAATTGAAAGATAACAAATCACGAAAATTCTCATTAGTTTTATTAAACCATCAAACTTTTCGCTCTGAACGACTTTTCTCTGTACCTTTAACCACATATAAACTATTGCAGCAATGATGCAATCACCAATTCTTATCATGGTTATGTTGTCTAATGTCTTCAATATATAGTCATTATAATATATGAGTAAATCATATACATTCATAAACAACAGCAAGAAGACAAAATGTCTCATAGTTCCATCACTGGCATTGCTTTTCCTTTTATTTGCAAGCCATTGAATTGTTATTGCCGAAACTCCAATAAGTATGGTTACCATGTAACAAAATAATATTATATGTCTCATACCGTATCCTTTTTCCTTTTTCCTTTATATGAAACATAGTTTATCATGTTTTCTTAATTTTTTCTAGTCCCTAAATGTTGAAAAGCTAGGTCCGTAAACCTAGCTTTTCTCATTTTATTACTTAATTTATTAAAGAGAACCTTTTAGACCCTTGGATCTTATGGCTTTCTATTAATCAAATCCGTATACTTATTCTCTTTGTTTTATAAAAAAACCTGTAGTCTTTTATTTCTTACTACAGGTTTAGTATACTGCTATTAATAAATTATACAATTAGACTAAAGTCTTATTATTATATAAACTAAAGTCTTATTACTATATTCCTTTTAGTTTTTTTCTACTACTTAAGGAGGACTTAGCCTATAAAGCATATTCTTCTAGCAATTTATTTTTAATATTCCATAGATTTTGGGATAAATCCACATAATAAGTCTGAGGATTTTCAAACCTTAATGTCTCGTCCCAAAGAGTTTCTACTTGTTCTTTGCAATATTCTTTTATCTCTTCAATAGATGGGCAATCATATACACATTGTCCTTTATCAAATAATTGAACTCTAATATTCTTTACGTAAAAGTTTGATAATTTTTTTCTTTTCCATATTGCATTAGGATCAAATATTTCGTAACCATCAATCTCTGGTATAATTTCTCCATCTAATGTCATAACATCTGCAATAGCCTTGTTTGTATCCTTATCAAAAAGCCTATAAAGAGTTTTAAATCCAGGATTAGTAATCTTTTCTACATTCTCAGATATTTTAATCTTAGGTATCATTATGCCATCAATTTCTAATGCTGAAAGTTTATAAACTCCACCGAAAACTGGTTCTGACTTTGCAGTAATAAGCCTTTCGCCTACTCCAAATGAATCAATTTTTGCTCCCTCTAAAATAACATCTCTGATAATATACTCGTCTAGAGAATTAGATACAACAATAGTGCATTCTTTAAGGCCAGCATCATCTAGCATTTTTCTTGCCTTTTTTGTAAGATATGCCACATCTCCGCTATCAATTCTTATACCCATTTTTTTTGGTTTCATTTCTTTAAAGACTTTAATAGCTGCTGGCACTCCTGATTTAAGAACATTATAAGTATCTACTAATAATACACAATTATCAGGATAAATCTCTGCATATTTTTTAAATGCCTCATATTCATTAGGATACATCTGAACCCAGCTGTGAGCCATAGTCCCAAGTGCAGTAATTCCATAATCCCTATCAGCTATAGCACATGCTGTTCCAGCACATCCACCAATATACGCAGCTCTAGCCCCAAACACTGCTGCAGTAGCCCCATGAGCCCTCCTAGTACCAAACTCCATAACCGGTCTGCCTTGGGCTGCTCTTACAATCCTATTAGCTTTAGTAGCAATAAGACTCTGATGGTTAATAATCAGAAGTAACATTGTTTCTACAAATTGCGCTTGTATAACAGGCCCTTTAACGGTCAAAATTGGTTCATGCGGGAAAATAGGCGTACCTTCTGGAACGGCCCATACATCACAGACAAATTGAAAGGTCTTTAGATACTCTAAAAACTCATCACAAAATATGTCCTTTTTTCTAAGATAATCTATATCCTCATCTGTGAATTTAAGATTTTTCAGATAATCGACTACCTGCTCAATACCTGCCATGATTGCAAAACCGCCACCATCAGGTACCTTTCTAAAAAACATATCAAAATATGCTATGTCTTCCTCCATCTTGCTTTCGAAGTACCCATTGGCCATGGTTATCTCATAAAAATCTGTAAGCATGGTCAGGTTTATTTTTTCTTTCATCGGATTTTCTCCTTCATTTTTAGTCAGATTTTCGTTATTATTATACACTACTTCAATATTTTCTTCAAGAACTGACCTGTATAAGATTTCTCAACCTGAGCGATCTCCTCGGGAGTACCTGTTGCTATGATATTGCCACCTCGGTCTCCACCATCAGGTCCCAGGTCTATTACATAATCCGCTCTTTTTATAACGTCTAAATTATGTTCAATTACTACTACTGTATTTCCGGCATCTGTTAATTTATCCAAAACCATAAGCAATTTATCCACATCAGCAAAATGTAATCCTGTAGTAGGCTCATCTAGAATGTAAAGGGTTTTTCCAGTGCTTCTCTTAGATAGTTCTGTAGCTAGTTTTACCCTTTGAGCTTCGCCTCCTGACAACTGTGTCGATGGCTGTCCTAACTTAACATAGTCCAGCCCAACTTCCGCTAGAGTATCTATTTGCCTAGATATTGAAGGTATGTTTTTAAAAAAATCTTTACCCTCATCTACACTCATATCCAATACATCAAAAATGTTTTTTCCTTTATACTTTACCTCTAATGTTTCTCTATTATATCTCTTCCCTTTACATACTTCACAGGGGACATAAACATCTGGAAGAAAGTGCATTTCAATTTTAATTATTCCATCTCCATTACAAGCTTCACATCTTCCACCTTTAACATTGAAGCTGAATCTTCCTTTTCCATAACCCCTGATTTTTGATTCAGGAAGAGATGCAAATAAATCACGAATATGAGTAAACATACCCGTATAAGTTGCAGGATTTGATCTTGGTGTTCTTCCAATTGGAGACTGATTTATGTCAATTATTTTATCTATATTTTCTATGCCGGTAATTTCTCTATGTTTCCCAGGTTTCTCTTTAGAACGATTAATTTTCTCCGCTACACCCTTATATAAGATCTCATTGATTAAGCTACTTTTCCCAGATCCTGAAACCCCTGTTACACAAACAAATTTTCCAAGAGGTATTTTAACATCTAAATCCTGAAGATTGTTTTCTTCAGCACCTTTTATCTCAATAAACTGTCCATTGCCTTCTCTTCTGGTTAAAGGTACTTTGATTTGTTTTTTACCAGATAGATACTGTCCTGTTATCGATTCTTCCGATGCCTTGATTTCTTCAACAGTTCCCTGTGCAACTAAATATCCACCGTTTATCCCTGCTCCCGGCCCTATATCTATAATATGATCTGCCGCATACATAGTATCTTCGTCATGCTCAACAACGATTAAGGTATTACCTATATCAGTTAAGTTTCTTAAGGTTTTCAAAAGCTTCTCATTATCTTTCTGGTGCAAGCCTATACTTGGCTCATCTAAAATATATAAAACTCCCATCAAGCTAGATCCTATTTGGGTAGCTAGCCTTATTCTCTGGGATTCACCTCCGGACAAAGTCCCGGAGGCTCTAGACAACGTCAAATAATCTAAGCCCACATCCATTAAAAATTGAAACCTCTCTTTTATTTCTTTTATTATCTGATGGGCAATAATAGTCTCTTTTTCCGAAAGAGATATAGTATCAATAAATTTGACTGCGTCCCTTATGGACATATCTGATAACTGGGCTATATTTTTACCCCCTACAGTAACAGCTAGCACTTCAGGCTTTAACCTCTTCCCCTGACAATCCGGACAAGGCTTCGTTACCATAAACTTCTCCATTTTAGTTTTTATGAAATCTGAATTTGTTTCTCTATATCGTCTTTCTAAATTGTTGATGACACCTTCAAAGGGATGGTCTCTATAAGACTTAGAACCATTATTTCTGCTTTCATAGTAGTATTTTAGGTGTCTTGTTCCAGTCCCATAAAGAAGTTCTTCTATGAACTCTTCCGGAAGTTCATTATAAGGAGTAAACAAATCAACATTATGATCCCTGGCTAAAGCTTCTATCATCTGTCTATAAAAGCCTGTAATTTCCATTGATGCAAAAATATTTCCTAAAGCCCCGTTGGCAATACTTTTTTCTTTATCAATAATTAATTCAGGATCGATTTTTTGTGTAAAACCAAGGCCATTACATGTAGGACATGCACCAAATGGACTATTAAAAGAAAACATTCTCGGTTCAAGTTCCTCAATACTTACACCATGTTCAGGGCAAGCCAGCTTAGAACTAAATGTTTTTTCATAAGTCTTCTCAGGTTCTATTATCTGAGCAACAACCAAGCCGTCTCCATGATTCATTGCAAGCTCTATAGCTTCTGACAGTCTGCTCTCCTGGCCATCCTTAATAACTATCCTGTCTACTACAATTTCAATAGTGTGTTTGAAGTTCTTCTCAAGGGTAATTTCTTCCTCATTGATCAGCTTTATTTCTCCATCAATCCTTATCCTTGTAAAACCTTCTTTTCTGATTCTTTCTATTATCTTCTCATGTTCGCCTTTTCGCTGCCTTATAACCGGTGCGATGATTACTATTTTCGTCCCTTTTTTTAATTTAATCAAAAAATCAACTATTTGGTCTACAGACTGACTGCAAATCGGTTTACCACAAATCGGACAGTGTGGTCTGCCTATTCTCGCATACATTAATCTAAGGTAATCATGTATTTCAGTTACGGTACCCACTGTAGATCTAGGATTTTTACTTGTTGTCTTCTGATCAATAGAAATTGCCGGTGATAACCCTTCTATAAATTCAACTTCTGGCTTATCCATCTGCCCTAAAAACTGTCTTGCGTAAGCCGATAAACTTTCTACATACCTTCTCTGCCCTTCAGCATATATAGTGTCAAAAGCCAAAGATGATTTCCCCGATCCAGAAAGCCCGGTCAAGACTACTAATTTATCTCTTGGGATTCGAACATCAATGTTCTGCAAATTATTTTCCCTTGCTCCTTTAATGTATATTTCCTTTGCCATATGCTCTCCTTATTTCGATTTATAGTCTGACTTTATATTCAAAGACTCTGTCCCTCAATTCTGCCGCCCTCTCAAACTGCAAGTCTGCAGCAGCCTGCTTCATTTCTTTTTCTAATTGTTTTACGTAATCTGCCAATTCTTTTTTCGTTAATTCTAAAGGACTCTTTCCATTATATTTTCCCTCAGTGTCAGCCTGTTTAGTAGCTTCAATGACTTCTCTTACAGATTTTTTTACTGACTGTGGAGTAATCCCGTGTTCTTTATTGTATTTATCTTGAATGCCTCTTCTTCTCTCCGTTTCATCAATAGCAATCTTCATGGCTTTGCTTATTCTGTCTGCATACATTATAACTCTGCCATCTACATTTCTCGCAGCTCTTCCTATAGTCTGAATTAAAGAAGTCTCAGTTCTCAAGAATCCTTCTTTATCTGCATCTAATATAGCCACAAGTGAAACTTCAGGTATGTCAAGGCCCTCTCTTAGTAAATTTATACCCACTAAAACATCAAATACACCTAACCTTAAGTCTCTGATTATTTCTAATCTTTCTAAGGTGTCTATTTCTGAGTGTAAATATCTAACCTTAATGCCTACTCCTTTTAGGTAGTCAGTTAAGCTTTCAGCCATTTTCTTAGTTAATGTAGTAATAAATGCTCTTTCACCTTTTTCTACTACTCCGTTTATCTCCCCAATCAGATCATCAATTTGTCCTTCTGTTTTTCTTACTTCAATAGGAGGATCAAGCAACCCTGTTGGCCTGATAATCTGTTCAGCAGTAACTCCTCCAGCCTGTGTAATCTCATAAGATGCCGGAGTTGCGCTTACATATATAATCTGATTGACAAGGTTTTCAAATTCAGAGAATTGTAAAGGTCTATTATCAAGAGCCGATGGAAGCCTGAATCCATAGTCCACAAGAGAAGATTTTCTGGACCTATCTCCTGCATACATTGCTCTTAGCTGTGGCAGCATAACATGAGACTCATCTACCATAATCAAAAAATCCTCTGGAAAATAATCTATGAGAGTGTATGGCCTGGTTCCAGGTGGCAAACAGTTAATATGCCTTGAATAATTTTCTATGCCTTTACAGGTTCCTATCTCACGGAGCATCTCCAAATCATAACGTGTTCTCTGTTCGATTCTTTGTGCTTCAAGGAGTTTACCTCTATCTTTAAACCAGGTAACTCTGTCTTTTAGTTCCTCATCTATTGTTACTAAAGCCTTTGCCATATTTTCTTCAGACGTAACATAATGGGATGCAGGATATATCGCAACGTGATTACGTAACCCAATAATTTCTCCTGTTATTGGATTCATCTCTTTTATAGCTTCAATTTCGTCTCCAAACATCTCAATTCGAATTCCTTTATCAGCACCTGCCGGGAATACATCTATTATATCTCCTCTAACTCTAAAAGTACCTCTATCAAAGCTGATATCATTACGACTATACTGGATATCCACTAGTTTTCTTAATATCTCATTTCTATCTTTTTCCATTCCTGGTCGTAAGGAGAGTAACTGGTTTTCATAATCAAAAGGGCTACCAAGGCCATATATACAAGAAACGCTGGCAACTATAATTACGTCCCTTCTTTCAGCCAGAGCTGCAGTTGCTGAGTGCCTTAGCTTTTCTATTTCTTCATTAATATCAGAGTCTTTCTCAATATAAGTATCAGTTGAAGGAACGTAAGCCTCAGGTTGATAATAGTCATAATAGGAAACAAAGTACTCTACAGCGTTATCAGGAAAAAATTCGCGAAACTCCCCGTGAAGCTGAGCGGCCAAAGTTTTATTATGGGAAATTACCAATGTGGGTTTCTGAACTTTTTCAATTATATTGGCCATTGTAAAAGTCTTTCCAGATCCGGTTACACCCATCAAAGTCTGGTGCTTTTTACCGTTAAAAATCCCTTTTGACAACCTCTCCACTGCTTCAGGTTGATCTCCCATTAGATCATAATCGGATACTAACTTAAATTCACCCATTTCAATCCTCTCTTATCTATATAAAATAGTATTGCCATATTTTTAATACATATAGCAAGTATATCATATTCCCACACACCTTGTAAACATCTGTTCGTTTTATTATGTAAGCAAAAACTGCCTTGAAGATATATAGATTTGCGATAAACTCCGGGGCCAGAGGCTCCATGGATTTTTTATATAAAAACAGTACAAAAAAAGCAAATTATTCGCATAAATACAGCATTTAGAGGGATTTAAAAGAAAAATATCAGGCGATTTACAACGAAATTACAACAAATGAAAGAGCAGATTATTTCATTTCTGCTTAATTATCTCAAAACTTATTCGTCTTTGGTTTATCAAGGGCTTGTTGCGAAAGCAATGCTGAATAGCATCCTTTACAAATCATGGATTGATAGGAGGAAACAATGATGCAGAAAGAATATACTACTGGTGAAATAGCAAAACTATGTGGCATTACAAAAAGAACTGTGCAATGATTTAGGTTTATCATTACACGAAATAAAAAGTATTTTGGAATCAGGGAATCAATATAAGATAATTATGGAATTATTAAATAACCAACGTGAAAAAACAGATAATAAAATGCAAGATTTAAAAGAGTTAAGTGATAAATTAACATATTTACTGCTTTGCTTTTATATGATAATTTTGCTATTAACTTGCATACTCGGCACATTATTAGACAGTATGTATCTCGCTATTGGCATAGGTGTTATATTATTATTCGTTTTAATTTATATCCATGCAACACAAAATGCGTACGTTTGTCCTAAATGTCATAAGAAATTTGTAATCACTTTTCTAAAAGATATGTTGACTTTGAACAATGGAAAAAAGGAAAATATTTAAAATGCCCTTATTGCTATCAAAAAAGTTGGATTGCTGAAACATATAAAGATGATTAAACTATCATATTTGCACATACCCCAATTTATGCGGAAGATGACCTCAAAATCTCTTACAAAGACGGAGTGATCCAGACACGGTGGCGGGAAAATCTCTCAGATTTTTCTGCCATGTCTTGCAAGTGGCTGGTTCACTTCGTCTGTGAGCGAGCTTGCCAGCGATTATCAAGCCCCCGTTATCTAACAAGGGGGGCACAAAAAACAAGAAACACTATATACTAATAAGCGGAAACCGCTGTATTTATAAGGCAAAATTGCATTTTTACAGTAGTGATACAAATTGTACCTATATCACTATGAAAATTGAATAGGAAATATGAGAAAGACAGTTGATTTCAAAAAACGAAAAGCAGTGTTGTTTTTTTAATCATTAGGCCGCTTATAAAACCTGCCATTAAGCTGTTCTGTTTTCATTACGTTTATAAAAGCTTTCTGGTCAATTCTTTTTATCTCATTAATTACTTTATTTACTTCCTCGCTGGAAACTACTGAATATACCATATTTCTTTCAGTCCCTTCATAACACCCTATTCCCTTAAAAATAGTGGCATCATGATGAGTTATCTTTCTAATTCTACCATATACTGCATTAGGTTTTTCTGTAATAATCCATAAAGTATGCTTCTGATATCTTTTATACATTGCAGATATAATCTGGGTAGTACAAAACTGAAAGATAATAGAGTATAAAGCTTTATCAAATCCGAATAGTATACCAGCCACAGTTAATATCCCAATATTACCAACTAGAATATAGTTCCATGCATCTATGCCCTTTTTTTCAGACATATATATAGAAATAAAGTCAGTTCCCCCTGCGCTTGCACCAACATACAAACACAGACTTATTGCAAATCCATTAATTATACCACCAAATATACATATCAATAGCACATCATAAGTAATAGTAACTGCCGGCATTATATCTGTCAGTATACTGCTTAAAGCAATCACATAAAAAGAATAAAATGTAAATTTTTTCCCAATATATTTAAATCCAATATATACAGGAATAAGATTTACAGGAATGTAAATTGCTGTATATGGAATTTCTAAATCGAAAAACGTAGAAGCAATCTGCTGTATTAATATCGTAATTCCACTAAAACCTCCGGGGAATAATCCACCAGTCCGTACAAAACTTTTAATATTAAAAGCTATAAGAGCTGCACCGATGGATAAAAAGAGTATTCGTTTCAATTCTCTCTTTGCACCTTTTTTTTCGTTTAATACATTCATTGTCTAACCTTCCATCTATATTAATTATCCTCTTCAGGGATTTTACACACATCTATCCAGTCTAACGCCTTAGAAAATCCAAACAATTCATCACAAGTAAGTTCAATAGCACTGTTACTGCTTCCACATGCCGGGAAGACAGTATCAAATCTTTTTAATGATTCATCACAATATATCTTTACCCTTGGATTATTTATGCCAAATGCACAAACCCCTCCAATAGCATGGCCAGTAAAATCTATTACCTCATCAGGAGAAAGCATTTTTGCCTTAAATCCAAAATATCTTTTATATTTACCGTTATTTACCTTGGTATCCCCTGCGGTTTGTATCAAAATGCATCCATCTTCATCCTTAAAAGATAAGGTTTTACAAATTCTTGCGGGTATTACACCTACAGCTTCTGCCGCTAGATCTACAGTCGCACTTGATACATCAAATTCCATTATCTTTGTATCAATCCCTAATTCACTAAAGTATTTTCTGACCTTTTCTATGGACATTATTCTAACCTCATTTCTTAAAATCTTATATATGAATTATATTATAACATAAGGAATTATAGTTGTGTGTTAAGATTTTTTGTGTTTTAAAACAAATTTTTATCTAATTTTATATTTATATTGACAAATTTATTGTCTCTAGCTATAATAAGACATCGTTGAAAACGAAAAAACATTTTAGATATTTATATTTATTGAGGAGGTAGTTCAATGGAACAAAACACGAAAGGACAGTGGGGAAGCAGTTTCGGCTTTTTGATGGCTGCAGTTGGCTCCGCTGTAGGTTTAGGTAATTTATGGGGTTTCCCATATAAAATGGGAATGAATGGCGGTTTCGCATTCTTGCTATTATATTTGATTTTAGTAGTCTTCGTAGGTGTAGTTATTACCCTGGGAGAATTATCACTAGGTCGTAAATATGGAAAAGGGGTTATTGGCGCATATGAATCCCTTAATAAAAAATACTCCTTTATCGGGTGGTTCGGATTTATTTCACCTTTCTTAATCTTAGCATTCTATACAATGTTAGGTGGCTACTGCATAAAGTATGCTGTAGCTAATCTTGGGGATTTATTTAATGCAGGATGGGGTGTAAATGGGGCTGATAGTGGCGAATTTTTTACTAACTTCTATACAAACCAGGCTGAAACAGTAATTTATACATTAGTATTTGTATTATTAACTGTACTTATCGTTAGAGGCGGTGTTTCCGGTGGTATTGAAAAATTCACAAAAATAGCTATGCCTGCTTTATTCGTAATGCTTGTTATAGTAATTGCTAGAAGTGTCACTTTACCAGGCGCTAGCGAAGGATTAAAATTTATGTTTAGCCCAGATTTTTCTGTTTTCGAGGGTGCTGGCTGGGTTAATGTATTAGCCGCTGCAGGTGGCCAAATGTTCTTCTCTCTTTCACTTGGTATGGGGATCATGGTTACATATGGTTCATACATGAAAAAGGAAGAAAGTCTTGAACAGAATGCAATACTTATCCCTTTAGCTGATACGACTATCGCTGTTATGGCAGGTCTTGCAATAATGCCGGCAGTATTTGCTTCCGGTCTTGACCCTGCTGGTGGCCCAGGATTATTATTCGTAACATTGCAATCCGTATTTGATTCAATGGGTAGTGCTGGTCCGATATTTGGATGCTTATTCTACGCTTTAGTATTTATAGCAGCTATCACCTCTTCAATCTCATTATTGGAAACAGTATGTTCCGTAGTAATGGATAAAAGAGAGGCAAAAGGTAAACCACACAATAGAAATGCAGTAACCCTAATAGTAGGTGCAATCATAGCTGTTGAAGCAGCTTTCATCTCTATTGATGGATTAGGTGCAAATGGCCTTCCACAAATATTTGGTCAAGGCTGCTGGCTTGATACCTTCGATTTGATTTCAGAAGGAATCTTAATGCCATTAGGTGCATGTTACATGGCAATCATACTGCCTAACGAATTAGTTGATAACGAAGTAACTCTTAACGGTAACAAATTCAAAACTCAAAAATTTTACGATTTCTGTATAAAGTTTGTTGCCCCAATCATGATGGTACTAGTTCTATTAGGGCAGCTAGATACCTTCTTCAGCCTAGGAATCTTCGGTTAATTAATATTCAAACATCAATTTCATAGTAATTATAAAGATGAAAGACAGCGTAAGCTGTCTTTTTTCATACGAACAACCCGTGCATGTTAATCTTATCTATACACCTTATAGTACGATCTGTAAAATAAATCTATCCTCTGTCACTAAAAATTGGCAGTTACCATTGAGTTTTTCAGTGGTGTATCTAATACTTTGTGTGCCAAAGCCATGCTCTTTTTCTTTTGATATCGGCATACCATCAACCAGTTTAGGTTTTACAGCATAAGAATTTTCCAAGGAGAACAAAATTTTCCCGTTCTTTTCCATCAGGTTTAATTCTATGAAACGCTGATTTTCATCTAAAATCAGAACTGCATTAACCGCATTTTCCAAGGCATTTGAAAGAATAGAAGTCATATCCACATCAGAAATGGGAAGTTCTTTCGGAATACATAGAGTATATTGGAAATCAATGCCTTTTTCATTTATAACATTCTCATAAGATGAAAGAATCATATTGACTATGTTGTTGCTACAATAACGTTTATTTACCGTTTTATCTGCGGTAACAATAATACTGTGAATGTACTTTTGGGCCTTTTCCAATTCACCATTTTCAATAAAATCAGAAATAGTATTCAAAAAATGGCGCATATCGTGGCGAAGTAGGGATATGGCTCTTTCACTTCGTTTTATGGTTTCAATTTCTTTGGCTGATTGTTCCTGCTTGATTTTCATAAGGCGACTACGATTTTCGATTTCTTGCTTTTCCTCATATTGCTTAAAATAGACTACACAGAATACAAGATAGCAAATACATAAAAGAAATGGAGCAAATTCGACTACAACACGGTTACCAATATATAAAAGCTTGGTATAAACGGTGGAAGTATAATCAAAAACATAATAGAAAACGGGTATGATACAAAATGAAATTAGGGACCGGGTGGGTTTTGTAAGCAGGCTTGAAACAGGTGCTGAGACAAATCTAATTATCAGTAAAAATGTTAAAATTAATGCCATACTATATGTACCATTTACTACCCAAACAGGTGCCTCAAAAGAAGCAGGAATAATGGAAACCCAGTTACATATTTGGCAACAGAGGTAAGCAGTAGTAACAGCAATGATAGAAGGAATCAGTTTCTTATTAAAAACAATAATCATAAGCAACAAAAGGGGCATATGTGTAATTAAAGGGTAGATCATAAAAATAATCGAGCTGCTTTTTGTAAAAAACAAAAGTCCCTGCAGACCAAAAGCTAAAATGGAAAAGCCACTTAGAATCATGATATTTTTCTTTGTTACTCGAACCCCTAAAAAGGAAGCCGATACAAAAACACCAAATAAAAGTGTCAGTAAATAGCGAAAAATTTCCACAACCATATCAAGCATTTTCATCCCCTTCTTTCTTAAATATATACGCAAAATAAGCTTCTTTAAAGGTTTTACTGTATCCTCGTGCAATAGGAACACTAATGCCGGATTTTGTTTTTATTTCCAAGGAATTGAAGTGATCTACATTGGGCATATAAACTATATAACTGCGATGACATTTGAAGAAGCCTTTTTCAAGTGTCAGTGTTTCAGCATAGTTGGAAATAGTGTCTAAAGCCTCCCTACTGCTCCCATCATTGAGATTGAACACCACTTTTTTATTCTGGGCTTCTATACATTCTATGTTATTAAGATATATCTTTTGATAGCCTAAGACTGTTCTGACAGCAATATTGTCCGGCTCTTTCCTTAATGATTGGACACAGTCATTAAGAGCATTACAAAGTTTATCGTATTTAATCGGTTTCAGCAGATATCCGGATGCCTTAACATCATAGGACTCAACAGCAAATTCTGGCGAGGATGTGAGGAAAATAATCTTAACCGCAGAATCATTTTTTCGAATCTCTCGTGCCGTTTCCATCCCGTCTAGAATGGGCATCATAATATCCATAAGAACAATATCTATCTTTCCTATTCTGTAACGGTCAAGTAATACATCTCCGTTATCAAATGAAAAAACTGTTACAGGCAAATTCTTTTCTTGTGCCCATTTATCTATGGATTGTTTTGTTTGATTCAGACAAAGCAGATTATCATCACAAACAGCTATTTTTATCATAAGCATCTCCTATATAAATTTTATCAATCATATTATATAAAACAAAACCTTTGTTTTCAATTACACAAAACTGCATTTCACACCCCAAGAACGACATTTCGCACCAATTCCAAATTTTTCTACATATTATAAGATATAATTATGGCATTAAGTGCAAGGAGGGTAACCTGTAATGAAAAAATATTTAGTACTAATGCTGGCGCTTGTAATGACGTTATGTCTAATACCAGCCACAGCATGGTCTGCAGAAGACACGGTCAATATCGGAGATAATACAATCACAAGTTACAATGATCTGACACAGAAATTATCAGGAGTTTCTGATATTTCCAAAGATGGCAGCACCATCATAATTACACTAACCAAAAACATCATCGGTCGTATCAACTTCGAAATAAACGATGCGCACATCATTTTTGATGCAAACAACAAAACAATTTCCGGCGGCGATACAAACGAACCTATCTGTCTTGAAAATTTCAACAACTTGACAGTAGAACTTATAGGAAATGGTATTTATACCAGCGGATTTAATAACACCATATTCGTGGGTGTTAATAATAATTTGATTATTAAAAGTGCAACAATTAAAGGCGCAATATATCATGATGATTCTGTAAAAATTACACTGCAGAAGGGATATAATTATTATACTGCAAAAAACGATGGAACGGATATATTTGATAGTGAACAAATTACTGGGGAACAACTTCTGCCATACAAATCTATTTATAATCTTGTTGTCAAACAGCATAAAAACGATTATTTCACAATGTCCTATAATTCAAATGGTGGCAGTGGAACAATGGCAGATTCCACAATCACCGTTGGCACTTCCTTTATACTCCCTGAATGTGCATTCACTCCACCAGAAGGAATGCAGTTTAAATGCTGGCAGATTGGCAGTGATACTACTTGGGAAGAACCAGCAGGTATGCCAATAACTTTCAGTGATAAGCAATTTGATGGACAAAGCATAAAAGCAGTATGGGAAAGCAAGCCCGAATATAATATTACGGTGACAAAAGGTACTGCCAACCCCGCAAAAGCAGCTGCCGGTACAGTTGTCACACTGACTGCCGATGCATCACCATCCGGCATGGTATTTGACAAGTGGGAAGTAGCCGGCGCTACTGTTGATGATATAAATAGTTGTTCAACAACCTTTATAATGACTGAAGGCAATGTGACCGCAACAGCAACATATATAATTGTCCATCATACACATATTTTTGATCAGGAGATTGCAAAGGCTGAAGCACTGAAAGATCCAGCCAGTTGCACCACAGATGAAGTTTACTTCAAGAGCTGCTCTTGCGGGGCTATCAGCACTATGGAAACATTTTTCAAAGCTAATACTGCTATGGGGCACGATTACACTGAAAAACTAACTGATGATGCCCATCTGAAATCTACCGCGACTAAATATCAGCAACACAACACATATTGGTATGACTGCTCTCGCTGTGCTGCTAATGCAAAGGACGATAAATCAGCTACCGACAAATGGTATGAAGACACTACAGAGGGCAGCAATCAAGTGTCTGAAGGTATGCCTAACGATACAAGCAATCCAAGCAATCCAAGCAATCTAAGCAATTCTACTAAACAGGCAGAAGCAACTACGAATACTGACCCATCGGGAATACCTAAAACCGGTGACAACAGTAATATGTTCCTTTGGACTACACTACTTTTTTTAAGTGGCTTTGGTTTAGTTAGTATAACCCTCTTTGCTAAGAGAAGATAACAAAAAAGATGTCTTGTTGATTCAAGACATCTTTTTTTATTAATCAGTTGATAGTTTTTTATATTCATTATATTTTTCTACAGCGTTATCTTCTGTCATTTGGAAAAGTTTCTCAGCCGTTTCAGGGAATTCCTTTGCAAGCGACGAATATCTTGTCTGTTCCATTATAAAGTCCCTAAACTTCTTTTTAGGCTCACCAGAATCTAAAATAAATGGATTTCGTCCTTGTTTTTTTAGTTCAGGGTTATATCTATATAGATGCCAATAACCTGAGTCCACTGCGTCCTTTATATTCGCTTGAGATTTTCCCATTCCTTTTTTCAATCCATGATTAATGCAAGGAGCATAAGCAATAACAAGGGATGGTCCGTTATAGTTTTCAGCTTCTGTTAATGCCTTCATCAGCTGGTTTTTATCTGCACCCATCCCAACCTGAGCGACATATACATATCCATAAGACATAGCCATCATGCCTAAATCTTTTTTCTTTATTGATTTACCCGATGCTGCAAATTTGGCTACTGCTGCTGCAGGAGTAGCCTTTGATGCCTGTCCACCAGTATTAGAATATACTTCTGTATCGAAAACTAAAACATTGATATTCTCACCGGATGCAAGAACATGATCAAGACCTCCATAACCAATATCGTAAGCCCATCCGTCACCACCGATAGCCCATACAGATTTTTTTACAAGGAAATCTTTTAACTTAACTATTCTATCACAAAGGCTAACTATTACCTGGTCGTTGCTCTTCATATCAGCGATAGCCTGAATTACTTTCTCACTAGCAGCCTTTGATTCTTCTCCATTATCCTTTTCAGAAAGCCACTCTTTAAATGCGTCTTTTAAAGATTCATCAATATCTAAGGCCAATAACGCTTTCATATTGCTCTCGATTTTTTCTCTCATTTGCTTTGAGGCTAATAGCATTCCATATCCAAACTCTGCATTATCTTCGAAAAGGGAGTTAGCCCAAGCCGGACCTCTACCATCCTCATCTTTACAATATGGCATTGAAGGTGCAGAAGCGCCCCAGATAGAAGAACAACCTGTAGCGTTGGCTATCATCATCCTGTCCCCAAACAACTGGGTTAAAACCTTCATATAAGGGGTTTCTCCACACCCCGCACAGGCTCCGGAGAATTCAATATATGGTTTAACGAACTGGCTACCTTTTACAGTGTGTTTATCTATATTATCATTCTTTTTAGATACAGTCATAGCAAAATCCCAGTTTTCCGCTTCACAAACCTCTTCTTGATAATTCTTCATAACCAATGCTTTTTCTTTTGCAGGACATATATCTGCGCAATTGCCACAACCCATACAGTCAAGAGCCGAAAGCTGCATTCTAAATCTTAAATTCTCTAGCCCTCTTCCTTGAGCCTTTAAAGTCTGGAAGGTTTCAGGTGCCGCTGAAGCCTCTTCTTCATTTATCAAAACAGGCCTTATAGCACTATGAGGACACACAAAAGAACACTGATTGCACTGAATACAATTTTCTTTTATCCAGTGTGGAAGATGTACTGCCACTCCTCGTTTTTCATATTGACTTGTTCCTAATGGGAAAGTTCCATCTGCCATATCTACAAATTTGCTTACCGGAAGATCGTCGCCCTCCTGTTTATTCATAGGCATTAATATTTCTTCTATGAATTTAGGGTATACAGGATTCTTTTCTTCTGGGTCTACGGCCTCTAGCCAGCTTTCAGGAATTTCTACTTTTTTAATTGCATCAATACCCTGGTCTACAGCTTTACAGTTCATATCTACAATATGCTGACCCTTTTTCTTGTAGGTTTTTTCTATTCCTTCTTTTAGGTATTTAACGGCATCATCAATAGGAATTACATTTGTTAGCTTAAAAAATGCTGCCTGCATTATCATATTAATTCTGCTGCCTAGACCTATTGCTTCACTTATTTTCCAAGCATTTATTGTATAGAACTGAATTTCTTTCTTTGCCAAATCTCTCTTTACCTTTGCTGGTAGATGTTGGTCCATCTCTTCTGGTGTCCAGAGACTGTTGATTAAGAAAATACCGCCTTTATTTAGGTCTTTTAACATATCATATTGTCTAAGGTATGCCTGGTTATGGCATGCAACAAAATCTGCACGATTAATTAAATATGTAGATTGTATTGGGTGTTCACCAAATCTCAAATGCGAAATGGTAACTCCGCCAGACTTCTTTGAATCATATGCAAAATACCCCTGTGCATATAAGTCAGTTTTATCTCCAATAATTTTAATTGCAGTTTTATTTGCACCTACTGTCCCATCAGATCCCAGTCCCCAGAATTTACACTTTATTGTGCCCTCTGGTTCTCTAGCAACTCCTACCATGTACGGTAAGGAATGTCCTGTAACATCATCCTCTATACCTACAGTAAAATGGTTCTTTGGATGCTTGTGATACAGGTTGTCATAGACAGCTTGTACCATCCCTGGGGTTACGTCCTTTGACCCAAGTCCATATCTTCCCCCATATACCTCTGGAGCATATTTTTCACCATAAAGCATTGTTTTAATGTCCTGGTATAGAGGCTCTCCTAATGCTCCCGGTTCTTTTGTTCTATCTAAAACAGCAATACGTTCAACTGTCTTAGGCAACACATCCATAAAGTATTTCTTTACAAATGGCCTATATAGTCGAACTTTAATAAGTCCTACTTTGTGACCCTCTTCGATTAATTTATTCATTGATTCCTCAATTGTTTCACATGCGGAGCCCATTGCAACGATAACATTTTCTGCATCTGGAGCTCCAACATAATCAAAAGGTCTATATTTTCTTCCTGTAAGTCTGCTGATTTCGTCCATATATTCAACAACAACCTCAGGCAATTCCTCATAGTATTTATTAGAAGCCTCTCTTGCCTGAAAATAAATGTCAGGGTTTTGAGCTGTTCCTCTAATTTCAGGGTGTTCTGGGTTTAAGCCTCTATTCCTAAAGTTCTCCACGGCCTTCCAGTCAACTAGTTTCCTCAATTCATCATAGTCTATAACTTCAATTTTTTGAATTTCATGAGAAGTTCTAAAACCATCAAAGAAATGTAAAAAAGGTATTCTTCCTTTTATGGAAGCTAAATGTGCCACACTTGCAAGATCCATTACTTCTTGAACGGAACTTGATGCAAGCATCGCAAATCCAGTCTGTCTTGTTGCCATTACATCTGAATGATCTCCAAAAATACATAATGCGTGACTTGCAACAGTTCTTGCTGCTACATGAAATACTCCTGGGAGCAGTTCACCTGCTATTTTGTACATATTTGGGATCATTAACATCAACCCTTGAGATGATGTATATGTAGTTGTAAAAGCCCCTGCTGATAAAGAACCGTGTACTGTTCCTGCAGCCCCTGCTTCTGATTGCATTTCGGCAACCTTTACAGTTTGTCCAAAAATATTCTTTTTCCCATAAGCTGCCCACTCATCTACAATTTCGGACATAGTTGATGATGGGGTAATTGGATATATGGCCGCAACATCAGTAAACGCATAGCTTACGTGTGCCGCCGCAGTATTCCCATCCATAGTTTTCATTCTTCTTTTAGTCATTTTCTCCTCCATTTCTCCATCGTGTACTAAAAATCGAATAATGAGAACACTTTACCTAATTATATGACTAATGTCAATATTGTATCAATGATAATACAATATACTTCAATTACAGAAGATTATCAGCACAATAACCCCTGGGATTCCTAAAATTCCAACTATAAATGCGTTCAAAACATTTATAGGCAGAATAAGTCCGAAACGACTTCCAACAAGATTTAAAACCACCAGTACAACTGCACCTATAATACTATTAAAGATTATCTTTAATACAGCTTTCAAAGGAACTATTAATGCCTTTCCAAGTAAAAATATAAGTATTAATGCACCACCAAAAGTCAAAAAAGCGCTAAAATCTATATTCATATTGCTTCCTCCTATTTTTTTCATAAGGGTCTCGTATAAAATATGTTGCTCTGGTATAAAATAGAATTAAATAATTCAATATATAGGAAAGGCAAATTATCATGATTATTAATTCAATTAACGAAAGGGAAGAAATATTTAACTCAATAAAAACTGCCCACTCCGATTTAGAGCAGGCAGTTTCAACCTTTAATGAATTAACTGATTCCTCTGCCGTAGATTACGCGTCTTATAATTTATTGGCAGCAAGAGCCAGATATTCTTATTTAATTAAATTAGCAAAAGAAAAAGGTCTTTCATTATAGTTCTCTTCTTCCTTCAATAGCTTTTAAAAGAGTTACTTCATCGGCATACTCAAGGTCTCCACCAACTGGGATACCATGGGCAATCCTAGTTACTCTTATTCCTGAAGGCTTAATTAGTCTTGCTATGTACATGGCCGTAGCTTCGCCTTCAATATTGGGATTAGTTGCTAGAATTAACTCTTTTATATCGCTTTGTTGTAGCCTTATAATCAATTGTTTTAGGTTAATGTCCTCAGGGCCTATGCCCTCCATTGGGGAAATAGCACCATGCAAAACATGATATAGACCATCGAATTCTTTTATTCGCTCCATGGCCATCACGTCTTTAGGGCTCTCTACAACACAGATCAAGTCTTGTCTCCTGCTCTTATCTGAACAAATAATGCATGGATCCTGGTCCGTCAAGTTTCCACAGACTGAACAATACTTCATATTTTTTTTTGCATCTAGAATGGCCTCTGCAAAAGCTTCAGCTTCAGAATCTTCCATAGACAAAATATGAAACGCAAGTCTCTGGGCTGTTTTCCCACCAATGCCCGGCAGTTTAGACAGTTCATTAATCAATCGTCCTAAGGGTCTTGGGTATTGTCTCATTATAATAAACCTGGTATATTCAGGCCTCCTGTTAACTTGCTCATCTCTTCATTAGACATTTCCTCAACTTGTCTCATAGCTTCATTTACGGCAGCCATAACAAGATCTTGCAGCATTTCTACATCATCAGGATCAACAACCTCCTGTTTGATTTCAAGTTTCACAATTTCTTTTTTTCCGTTTACTGTAACGCTTACAGCCCCGCCTCCTGCAGTGGTTGTAATCTCTTTTTCTTCTAGTTCAGCCTGCATCATTTCCATCTTTCTCTGCATTGCCTGCATCTGCTGGATTTGCTTTTGCATTCCCCCACCACCGCTACTTGGCTTTTTACCTGCTCTCATTCCTTTTCCCATTATATAATCCTCCTGTTATTTCTTTCTTATAAATTTATACTTTTATTCTATTTCAACGGTTATCCCTAACAAATCTTCCACATGATTTGCCAGTTTTTCTGTATCTTCTATCTTAGATGCTTTATTTTCTTCATGTTCTGTTATGCATCTTAACATAAGATGTTTTCCCGTCTTCTTTTCCATTATATTTTGTAGTTCTTTACTGTTTTTTTCTACATACTCTTGGGTTATTTGATTTTGTGCTAGAACGACAAATTCCTTTTCATTTATTGCCTCTAAAGTTGTTGAAATTCTTATGAGATTAAAGCTACCCTTAGCACCCTCTCCCTCTTCAAAAATATCATTCCACAAAGAATCCTTATCAATATTTAAAAGTTCTGCAGTGTCTTTAGGTTCCTTAACACTTTTATTTAACACAGAATCTTCCTTAGTCTTTGTTTTAGCAACCGCCTTGGGTTTAACTTGATTTACAACTGGAGTCGTTTGCACCTTTGTAACAACCTGACCCTCAGATAACCCAGTAGCAAGGGATACAATTGCCAATTCAAGCAAAATTCTAGGTTGGGTAGAGTACCTTGCATCACTTATAGTCCTTGAAAGTGTAATAATGCCGTTATTTATTTCTTCAAGAGAGACTTGATTGCTCTGTTCTCTTAGCCTTTTAATGTTTTCTGTAGACAAATTAAGCATATCTTCAGGGTTCTTTATATATTTAGTAATCAAAAGACTCCTGTAATGGCTCATCCAGTCTTTCATAAGCTGTTTAACATCCTTGCCTAAAGACAATGCTTCTTCTAGAAGCACTAAAGATTCTGCAACCTTATGAAGTGCAACCATCTCCGTTAAATCAATAAAAAACTCTTCTGAAACAGTGCCTAAAAACTCTAAAACAGTATCTCTATCTACACTTTTTTCTCCAGTTGACAAGCATTGATCCAAAATGCTAAGTCCATCTCTAACCGAGCCATCAGCATTAGAAGCTAAAAGTCTCAAAGCCCCATCAGTAATTTCTACACCTTTATTCTCACAAATACGCTTCATATCTTCAGCAAGAGTATTTTCAGCTACTCTTCTAAAATCAAGTCTCATACACCTTGATAATATAGTAGCTGGGAGTTTCTGTGGATCAGTAGTGGCCAAAATAAACATTACATTCTCGGGAGGCTCTTCCAGCGTCTTTAAAAGTGCATTAAAAGCACCTATCGAAAGCATGTGTACCTCGTCAATAATGTATACTTTTTTTCGCCCTACAGCTGGAGGATATTTAACACTTTCTCTTAGTTCTCTTATATTTTCTACACCATTATTAGACGCAGCATCTATCTCGATTACATCAATAAAGTTCCCATCTTTTATGGCTAGACAATTAGAGCACTTGCCACATGGCTTCTGTCCATCATCTAAACAGTTTACAGCCTTTGCCAAAATTCTGGCTGTAGTTGTTTTACCGGTACCTCTTGTTCCACAAAATAGATAAGCATGACTTACTGTATCAGTATTAATCTGATTTTTTAATATTCTAACAATATGTTCCTGGCCTAAGATTTCTTCAAACACTTCAGGTCTCTCAGCCCTATATAATGCCTGATACATATAACACGCTCCTCTCTTAAATCAATAATAGAAATATAAAAATGCCCTTAAAAAGCTCCGCAGGGATCTGGAGAAGGCTAATCTGCGGCACATAAGAAAATCCGCTTATTGCTGCTTCCTTCCGGACCTGACAAGGTTCACGGCATCCTATTGCGCAGGACCCAAACCATACCAGGCGGAGCTTTTTAAGGGCAATCGCTCTAAATATTATATTATTAAATTGCCGCTCTGTCAAATGAATTCTTTTGTGGCTAAAGCACCTTATAAAGTTCATCTGCTCCTGGTGGATCTATTTCCTTAAAGGACCCCTCCTGTAAAGCCACTATGCCTTCTTTACCTTCAGTAATTTTTCCAATACAGGTGATTTTTACTAAAGCTTCATCTATTGCTTTAATTAGCTGTTCTTTTTTTTCAGGAGATGCAATTATAACCATGCATCCACTTGAAATCAACCGCAAATAATCTATGGAAAAATGCTGGCAAATCTTTTTAGTAACCTCTTCTACAGGTATTTTATCTACCCATACTTCAGCACCTAGCTTAGAGATCTGACACATTTCCCATATCGCACCGAAGATACCCCCCTCGGTTACATCATGCATTCCTGAAGTGCCTATTTTACCTCCTATAATCCCCTCTTTAACTACACTTACATTATCAAGAAGACTTTTAGAATAAGCTATTTCCTCCTTAGACAGTACCCCTTCAAGCTGCTTTTGCAAGTCAGTTGCTATTATTCCTGTCCCTTCAAGCCCTGCGGTCTTTGTCATTAAAATGAAATCTCCAGGTTTCATATCTGTAGCCCTTTGGGATGCTCCTCGAAGCCCTTTCCCGATAGCTGTTGATACAATTACCGGTTGATTTACTGCTGCAGTAACCTCTGTATGTCCACCTATAATCTCCACTCCTACGGTTTTAGCAGCTTGCCCTGCCTGTTTCATTATAACCTCAACATCTTCCACTGTAGTCCCAACCGGAAGCATTACAGCAAGTGTAATGCCAAGAGGCTCGATTCCATTGCTTGCAATATCATTACATGAAATATGTATAGCAAGTCTTCCAATTTCGTTAACAGCTGCAGTAATAGGATCTGTAGAGACTACACACTCATATTCACCGTAATCTATTACGGCACAATCTTCACCTATCCCCGCCCTTATTTTTACCTCTGGTCGTTTAAAATCAATATTATCTATTACTATTTTTTGTAATACATCACTATCAAGTTTACCTACTTTAAGCATCTTTTACATCTCCTGACTCAATCCACTGTTTAATGGTTTCTTCATCTATTATTTTTACGCCTAGCTCTTTAGCTTTTTTATTCTTGCTTGAATTAGAAAGCAGGTCATTATTTATAAGATAATTGGTTTTACTGCTTACAGAACCCGCTACCTTTCCTCCTGCTCCCTCTATTATATTTTTTAGCTGTTCTCTATTTTCAAAATGGTTCAGGGTCCCTGTGATTACAAATGTTATTCCTTCTAGAAATTGGTCCACCATTTCTACTTCTTCATCAAGAATTATTTCTTTTCTTATATCTTTGATAATTTTATTTTTTTCGTCATCTTTAAAAAACTCTACATAGGAGTCTGCCATGACTCCACCGATTCCATCTATGCTTAGGAGTTCTTCTCGTGAAAGGCTTACCATCTTATCCCATTTTCTCTTGCAAGCCCTAGCAATAACCTTAGCGTTGGCAACACCAATATTAGGTATTCCTAGACTATATAAAAATCTTTCCGGTGTGGTATGCCTTGCTTTTTCTACAGAGGTCAGCAAATTTGAGAAGGACTTTTCTCCAAAGCCTTCCATCAAAACTATCTCAGATTTATGCTCCGAAAGTTTAAACAAATCGGCTAGCTCTTTTATTATGCCTTTTGCAATAAACTTCTCTATAGTGGCCTCTGAAAGCCCTTCTATATTCATAGCGTCCCGTGAAACAAATAGATTGAAACTCTTTATTTGCTTCGCCTGACATTTAGAATTAGGGCATATTAAAGTTTCTATGCCATTGTCATTTTTTAAATTGGTTTTATCACCACATACCGGACAAACCTCGGGAATTTTCACAGTCCCACTCTTTGTCAGGTTTTCGGCGATCTGAGGGATTATCATATTAGCTTTATATACTGTTATTATATCACCAATTCCTAATTTAAGGTCTTTCATAACACTTATATTATGGACTGATGCTCTAGCCACAGTAGTACCCTCAAGCTCAACGGGCTCAAAAATAGCAACAGGATTTATAAGGCCAGTTCTAGATGCACTCCACTCTATTTCTTTTAGAGTAGTCTCGCTTATCTGGTCTTTCCATTTGAAAGCAATAGCATCTCTTGGGAATTTCGCTGTAGTTCCAAGACTTTTTCCATATTGTATATCGTCGTATATTAAAACAAGACCATCAGAAGGCACATCCTGAAATTGTATTGTTTTTTCAAAGTATTCTATTGTGCTTATAATATTTTCTTCATTCACTCTTTTATATTCTACAATATCAAAACCTAAATAGCCTAACCATTTTAGCTGTTCTTCTCTGCTATTTTTAAAATCTATACCTTCAGCTTCCACCAATCCAAAAGTATAAAACTCCACTTTACGTTCTTTGGTAATCTTATTATTAAGTTGCCTAACAGAACCACTGCAAAGGTTTCTTGGATTCTTATATTTTGCCTCGGCTTCCGGTATAGTTTCATTTATTTTATTAAATTGGGAATAGGTTATCACTGCTTCACCACGCAATACCAGTCTACCTTCATATGGAATAACCACCGGAATATTCGCGAATACTTTTGCATTATTTGTGACAACTTCTCCTATATCACCATTTCCCCTAGTTACGGCCTTTATAAGCTGTCCGCCTTCATAGGTTAATACAATTGTAAGCCCGTCTAACTTCCATGACAAAAGGCCTTCCTTACCTTGCAACCACTGTTTCAGCGTTTCTCTATCCTTTGTTTTGTCTAAAGAAAGCATTCTGCTAGGGTGACGTTCCTTAGGTAAATCGGAAAGGGTTTCATACCCAACCTTTTGAGTAGGACTTACGGACAATACAATTCCGGTTTCTTTTTCAAGCTCTAACAGTTCATCATATAATTTATCATACTCAAAGTTGGACATCAACTCCTCTGCATTTTGATAGTATGACTTTGATGCCCTATTCAGCAAGTCTATTTTTTCTCTTATTAAAGACATTTTGTCCTTCATAAATTATTACTATCCTTTCCTCTTGGTTATGTTGATTTAAACTTTTTCTTCATACTTTCCTTGGGTTTTTGACCATTTAACAGCATAATCATTATATCTATACTTAATAAAAAATATGAAACTGTCATTATCTTTTTCGTATTTTGATGAGACCTGTGGATCGACTAGTCCATATATAGCTTTAACTTTATGTCCCGGTGCAATCTGAAGTTTTTCATCACCTACTTCATAGGACTTCATCTCGGTCAAATCCGCTATCTCTAATAATTTAAGCTTAATCATTCTGCTTTCTTCTTCAATCCCACCGGGGATAATAGATGCAACTTCCTCTTCATCAATGGTACCATAAATATACATAGGGTGACTATTCTCATGATTTTTTATTACTACCGACAAGGTGTTATTTTCATTAAACTTTAATGGCATTTCTAAAGAAAATTTCGGTTCCTCGAATCTAAATGTCGCCCTCATTCTATTTCCATACTTACTATATATCTTTTTAGTTTTTTCTTTTTTATAAGCTCTAATGTTATAGTAATAGGTTCTGCCTTCTCTTACATTTTTATCAAAAAATTGATTTATACTACTCTTATTTATTTTTGTTAAAATCTTATATGGCTCTTTTTCTTTATTCTTCCTATAAATATAATATCCGTCGGCATCTTTCACCTTACTCCATTCTAAAAGCACAGACATTTCTTCTGTTCTTTTAATAGTAAAGTCCTCTATATTATCTAAATATTTCCTAGTTTTTTTTATTTTTTTAGGCTCTTCCTTTTTTATCTCTTTTACAGATTGTATTTTATTTGTGCCAAAAACATTGGCAGGAATTAATGTTACAGTCAGTGCTACGACTAAACAAAGAGCTATTGTTCCATATCTTTTTTTCATCTTACACCTTTATATTTTTTTAATAGGAGCAATTCCTTTAGCTAATTTCTTTTCTCCCGCAGTATCGAAACTAATTATAATAACCTTATCATTTTGATTTATTACTGTGCCTTCCCCAAATTTACTATGTAACACCCTGTCCCCGTTTAAATAGTCTTCATTTGATTTAGTTATACTCTTACTCTGCTGCTTTGAATATTTCAGTGGATCAAAAGGTTTATAGCTTGTCTTATTACTATATCCATCTATGGTGCCTGTAGACACACCAAGGCTGCTTCCTCCTCCGCCGATGTTTTTTGCTCTTCTTTCATATATAGCATCCCCATCTATAAGCCCTTTATCAATTTCTCTTAAAAACTCTGATTCTCTTGTGAAATCCGTCTTCCCATAAAGAGTACGCATGGCCGCACTAGTTAAGATAAGAGTTTCTTTTGCCCTAGTCATTCCTACATAGCAGAGACGTCTTTCTTCTTCCATTCCTTCTGGATTATCAAAAGCCCTGTTTCCCGGAAAAAGACCATCCTCAAGCCCCGGTAAAAAAACTACAGGGAATTCAAGTCCCTTTGCACTGTGCATGGTCATTAGCACTACTGCATCCTCGTCTTCATTATGATTATCTACATCAGCCATAAGAGCAATTTTCTCCATAAACTCTTCTATTGTTGGTTCTTGAGTTTCATGTTCATAATCGAATATTACTGATTTAAACTCCAACAAGTTTTCTATTCTTCCCTCAGCTTCAACTGTATTGGCATCCTCAAGTGCCTTTAGATACCCTGTTTTTACCATAAGGTTATCATATATATCAGAAACCCTTAGGTTCTCTTTCTCTTGTCTGCATAGATTAATTACTTCAACCATTTTCTTTACAGATTGATAGGCTTTAGATGGTAATGAAGCTAAAACCATTTCATCAGAAATAGCCTCTAACATGGACTGTTGATTTACCATTGCTAAAGCTTCGATTTTTTCTACTGTTTTTTCACCCATACCTCTCTTAGGTTCATTTATTATACGTTTAAAAGATAAATCGTCTGAAGGGTTTATTACAAGCCTCATGTAGGAAAGCATATCCTTTATTTCTTTTCTGTCATAATATCTAAGTCCAGAAAGAACTCTATATGGTATCCCACGCCTCGTAAGTCCTTCTTCAAAGTTTCTAGACTGAGCATTAGTTCTGTAAAGTATTGCAAAATCACGATATTTTCGATTTTTACCCTTTAGCAAATCTATTTCCTGGGCCACATATCTAGCCTCATCTTTTTCATTATCAGCTCTATAATATTTTATTTTATCCCCATCCTCTTTCGTAGTCCAAAGTTTTTTACCCTTACGGTCATTATTCTTTTGGATAACCGAATGCGCAGCTTTTAAAATATTACCATAGGATCTGTAATTCTGCTCTAGTTTAATTACTAATGCATTTGGGAAATCTTTTTCAAAGTCCAATATATTTCTTATATCTGCACCACGCCACTGATAAATACACTGGTCATCATCTCCTACAACACAAAGATTTTCATGTCCTTTTGCCAGCATTTTTATCAGTTTATACTGTATGTGATTGGTATCCTGGTATTCATCTACCATTATATACTTGAATCTGTTTCTGTATTTTTCTAAAACCATGGCATCTGCCTGAAGTACTCTCACTGTGTTAAGAAGTAAATCATCAAAATCCATGGCATTGTTTTTCTTCAACCTTTCTTCATAGATTTTGTATACCTGGTGTATCTTCTTACCCTTAAAATCATCGCCCACCTGTCTTTTAAAGTCTTCAGGGCTTATTTCTTTTTCTTTATTCTTGCTTATTATACTAAGTAAATAAGGTACTCCTAATTGTTTGTCATTTATATTTAATTCTTTTAATATATTTTTAACTATAGTCTTCTGATCTGTACCATCATATATTACGAAGTTTCTGTCATAACCTAATACATCACAGTGAACCCGTAGAACTCTAAGGCACATGGCATGGAAAGTCATAATCCACATATTGCTGCAGTCACCAACTAGGCTCTCAACCCTTTCTCTCATTTCTCCTGCTGCTTTATTAGTAAAAGTAACAGCTAAAATATTGTATGGTGAAATTCCCTGCTCTATCATATATGCAATTCTATGGGTCATAGTACTTGTTTTTCCACTTCCTGCCCCAGCTAAAATAAGTAGTGGACCATCTATATGCATTGCTGCTTTTCTCTGTTTATCATTAAGTTTATCTAAATTCATTTAATCTCTCCTATTGTTTTATCACCCCTTATTTTATCATAAATCCTCTATAAAGGGGAATGGATTTGATAGTATTAGAAATAAAAAAGACCAGTTTTTAGATTGAACCCCTTTCGTCAGTTGTTTTATCTAACGAAAGGGGTTCAAATAATTTTAATACTGGTCTAGTTTGTATTAATTATTATATCGCTGTTCTGTAGGCTTTGTTGGACCATTTTGTATATACTTTCTTGCCGTCTATAATTCTGTATCCTCTTATTTTGTAATAATAAGTTTTTCCTTTTGAAACAGCTTTAGTGTTTCTGTAATTATTTTTTTCAGTTTTATAATATGCACTCTTTCCAAATCCTCTATTTTTAATATTTGATCTGAATACTTCATATCCATCAACTTTATACCCTGCGGTTTTTTTCCAGCTAATTCTTATAGAACCTTTTTTTGCTTTTGTCGATGCCTTAATCTTAGTTTTTTTAACGCCCTTAACTATTCTTGAATTTTTCTCTTTTTCTTGGTCTATTAATGCTTTTTCTACTACTGATTTTTCTGCTAAAGCATACGTTGAGAAATGGTTTGTCTTAATCTTATAGTATTGTTTACCATTTTCCTCAATAAGTTTGCCTTCTACCATCTGAATCTGCTTTTTGTCATTAATATATATCCCTGCGATTTCCTTATTCTTTAACGATTCTGGAACCTCTATGATGATTTCTGCAAAACCACTTGTCAATTTTGTAAAATTATTTCCTTGAGATTCTATATTAACCTCAAGAATATAAGCATCTTTGCCTATGGCAGAGGTAATCTTTTTATCTGGATCAATACTTTTGTTCAAAGAAATTATAATGTTTTCTCCTTCTGCCTTTGACGCAATCTCGTTAAGCACATTTTGTTCTAAGTAGACATGACCTACCGAAGAAGTAACTTTTACTCCCTGCTTAAGCTTGTCTGCAAAATGTTTTATAGAAGTTTTAGATAAAACTATATTTATTTTATTTGCTTCACCAGTATGTGTTGCCGATATTATTACTTCACTGTTTTCATTTTGTAATGCTTTTTCTATTATTCTATCAGCCTCCACCTTATCTAAAGTTGATGTTGCTACTCCATCTTTAAATACAGCTGGTACGTCTATAGATACCTTTTTATCTGATTTTATTCCATTACCAGTCCATATTTCTTTTTCTTTACTATAATCATCAGTATAAAACCATACTACACTATCGCCATCTTCTAATAATGTTTGTTCATAGTTTAAATCTGTTATTTTGCCGTTAATTTTAAACATCCATCCGCTTTTCGGACCATTATCAAGCTCTGCAAGTCCCTTTATTGACGATATGTATGTTCCTCCTTTAACTATAAACGGAATATTGTTATCAATTAACACTTTATCTGTAAGATATTTTAAAGTTGTTCCTTTGTTAACGGTGTAATTACTTTTACTAATCCACGTTTCAAATGAAGTATGATTCTCTGGTTTTCCATGCTTGCTGTCTCCAATAAGTGTAAAGCTTACATTTATTGTATTCTTGTCTGGTTTAACCGTTTCTTGTCTGGTAACATTGACAGTATAAGTTTCAGTAACCTGACCATTAGAAGAGATTACAGTTATTTCAACATCCCTACCCTTATCTTTGTCTATTGATATTATATTTTTATTTGTCCAATTACCATTAAAATTAACAGTCTCCCCATCTACGGTTACTTTTGCTTTTCTGTTATTTGGTTCAGCTTTTATCAAAATATTATTTTGATCATTTGGTATTTTTACTGTGTATTTGTTTCCTTCTAGAAGTGAAGCCTTTATATCTCCAGGTATTATGGCAATAGTTTTTATTTTAGCATCCATTGCTACTTCGCCCTGATCTTTTTTATCAATACTTGCAATAACTGCCTTTGTATCACTTAATGCTTTCTTTACTTCTTCGATGGTCTGGCTCTTGTTTATCTGATTTTCTCCATCTGCTTTTGCCGCAAGTACCTGATTCCATTGTTCTTTTTCATATTGGGTGGAATCTGTTTCATAAGCTTTTAATTCTAATATTGAATTATTCTTTGCTTCTTCTAATTGTATCTGCTGTATTTTCTTTTCTGCGTTTATAAGTGCATCTAAAGCTCCCGAGGTAATCTGTTTTTTCTGTTCCTCTGTCAAAGTATTATATGCAGATCTTAACATTTCAATATCGCTCAAATAGTTTTTATAATTATCCCTTGATATTTTATCCTCGTTAGGAATCTGCTGCATCTTCTGATCTAATTGTGATATTGAAGATATGATAGCTATAGTATAATTTTTTTCATCCCACTTATTATTCAAAGTGTTTTTTGTACCGTCGTTTACAGTCAATTTAATGACTCCGGCTCCATCTTTTAAGCTTACATCTATATCTCCATTCTGTTTAGCTAAACTATCATTCACCCTAACCTCAGCATTAGGTATTAAAGTCTTATAGTTAAGAGTGATTTTTTCTAAGTCATTATTATTAAATACTGTATAATCATATTTACCTGGTGTTAATGAAAAATCCGGAAATTCATTTATTGTAACTTTTTCTAGATTCCCATTATAAGCCTTTAAGTTAAGATTAATATTTGCTTCTGATGTTACACTGTTTTCTGATAGATGTGTTACTTTTGCCACAAAGTTAACATTCTTATCTCCTTCAGAGTATTGTGGCCTTTTGCTTATTTTAAAAGCAACCACATAAGACGAGCCAAAATCATGACCGCTAAACACATTAACATACTCAGGACTATCACTGGATATCCAATCAATTCTTACATTACTGCCCTCTGCTTTATCTGACCAGGTAATGTTATCTCCATCAACTTTTGCATAGTTCACCTGATTCATGTCTGTAAACACAAACTCTTTAGAGATGTTATCTCCTTTTAATCCTTCAAATAAATTGTCACAAACCTTCTTTACCTGCTCTTTACTTTCCTTCAAAGGGTCTTCAATATAGTTTTCATACCCTGTTAGTTTTTCAAAACCTTTTATCTTTTCTTTATCTGACTTGCTAAGCAAATAGTACTGTTGCCATAACTTGTTTGCAAGTTTTAAGGCTTGACTATCAGCTTCCTTTGGATTTTCTGGTAATTTTGCTATTTCTTCTTCCAAAAACGCCTTGCTTGCAACTATTACATTATAGCTTTCGGTTATTTTTGTACCTGCCTCTTTGTCATCTTCATCGCTTACATTAATAGAAATTCTCTTATAACCATCTGCTAATGATATCTTCTTTTTATGTACATTAGTTACATCAGAACCCTCTATAATTAGTTCTGCACTTTGATTGTTAAGCTCTGCTTCTATCATTATAGCGTCTAAAGTTGACTCCGTTAAGTAGGAATAAGTTTTGTTTTCATTAACATTAAATATCTGTTCACCTATCTTTATTGTCTTTACAGTTGGATCTAATTTCTTTACTATTACGTCAACAGAGACAGGTTGTTTTTTAATCTGTTGTAAAAGCTTATTTTCAGGATATAAAGCTGCATACTTTTCCAGCTGAATACTTTCAACATTATGAGTAATTGTTGCTCTTATATCTTTGTCCGGTCTTCTTTCAAGCACTAAATTAGTCGGAGAAAAAACGGCCTTATCTCCATCGGGATAAACTACATCAAACCCTTCACTTTCAGTAAACTTAAAGCCATAGTATTTTTTATTATGTGCATTAAGCGTCCAAACAAGTTTACCCTCTTTATCATAATTTACTTCATTTACAAAAGTCAAACTTTTAGAAACACTATTTTTATCGAAATTCTTACCTTTCATTCCATCAAAAATATGTGCTTTTATTTCTTGCAATAAGTCTATTTCATCATTAATTTCCTTTTCTGTAAGGGCTGGAACTGTAATATTTATATCCTTAGATGCTGATATCCCATCTTTAGTCAATTTATAATTGATAGTAAAAGTTTTCGCTTTACCCCCTACATCATTTCTAATAGGATCCCAAACATAAGTATTAACTTTTTTTACATCTTTCCCTTCACTTATAGAAGTAACTTCCGTTTTTACTGTGCCATATGGTATCCTTTCAAGTTCCGTAACATTAGGTAGTTTAAAGCTATATCTTACATTTCCAAGATTGTAGTCCTCAGTAAAATTTACACCGTCTTTTTTTATAGTGGTGTATTTCATATTCTCTACAGTTAAATATTTATCCAGATAACCCCTTAGCTCTTTTTCAATAGGTGATGCTGCTTTAACATTTACTGCTATTGTAATATCCCTTCTATTAGTTTCATTTCCTAATTCTGATATCGTCGCAGATAGTATCACTTCTGTATCATTATCCGGTTTCCCAACTAGTTTTAATTTATCCGTACCGACTTCTATTATCTGTGAGTTAGAGCTTGATGTAAATTGAATTTTAACATTAGCCCCCATAGGTTCTCCCCATTGAACAACCTTATCTTCTACCTTTGCATAAAAAGGATTCTTAACCCCCGGCAAACCGAAATCATGTTCTATTGAATCTTTTGAAACATTAGTGCCTTTAATAGAATCAAAAATTTGTTCTTCTACTGCATCAAGAATATTAGCCGAAATTGAACCTTTAACTGTTATAGGCAAATCTATGGTCTTAATGTTTTCTAAATTATTCAAGTCTTTAATTTCAAATGTCAGATTAACCACTGTATCCTTAACAGGTCTGCTGATAATTTTTAATTTGTCCGCCCCAACTTCAATAATAGATGGATTGTCACTTTTTGAAATATTTACTTCTGCAATACAACTGTACTTTGTGGAATACCATGTTGGCACACCACTTTCAATACTTTTCAAATAAAATGGATTTGCATCGTTTGCTGGCAATACTAAACTTGACGTTATATTATCAGCTGTATCATTGTTGCCCTTTATAGCATCGAATAAGATTTCCGGTGTTATTCCATCCAGAGGATTAATTTCCGATTTTACCCCCTTAATAACAAGTGGCATTGTATAGATCTCTGTTATGGAATGATCTTCCTTATCCGTTAACTCTATTTCTAAATCTACTTTTGTATCTTCGGTTGGTCTCTTTACTAATTCTAGTTTATTACTTTCAACTTTAATTATTTCCGGCTGACTGCTTCCTTTAAATTCTACTTTAACATTATGCGGGTAATATTTTGCTGATTTCCACTCTACCTTGTTACCCTCTTTAATTGCGGCATAACATGGGTTTTTACTACAAGGCAAAACAAGTGATTCAATTATATTTTCTGCATCAACGTTATTTCCCTTAATCGCATTAAACAATTGTGCTTTTACTATTTCAAAAGGTGTATCGATGTGATCACCATTTAAAATAGTCAAATGAATCTCCATTTGTCTTGTAGTTCCACTACTTAATGGCAAAGGCGTTACTTTTAAAGTCAATATCACATCCTTAGCCGGCTCTGAACCTTCAGGTCTTTTCTTTAGTTTTAAAGCTCTAGAACCTTTTTTTACATCAATATAATCAGGGTCACTACTACTAACCCATTCAATCATAACACTACAGTTATATCTATTGTCAGTAAATGAAAAATTTCCATCAACTATTTTACCAAAAAAAGCATTTCCTTCTTTTGCGCTTCCATTATAATCTACCAAATCAGTTTTTATATTTGATTTGTCTAAATTTTCCCCCTTGATAAGATCGAATATATTTTCTTCTACATAATCATAAGGGGTTTTTATATAATCTCCAGCCTTAATAATTAAGTTCAAATCTACATTTTTAGTCTGATATGTTTCACAGTCATAAGCCTCAACTTTTATAGTTACAGCTTTATCCTCTTCACCCTTAGCCAATTCAGGTCTCTTTTTTAAACTAAAGTTTCTTGAGTTACTTACATCGATATATTCTGGATCACTGCTTGATTTCCATGTCAATCTAACATCATGACCTTCACTAGAAAAAGATGATGTCTTCCATGAGATCTTACCCGATTCATCTATTTTCCCATAAAAATCCA
>JAWRJF010000098.1:0-6792 GCA_040307645.1 Anaerovoracaceae bacterium
TTGAATGCAGTAATAACAAGTGTGAGAGAAGCATTAAGCCATTGGTAATTGCTAGAAAAACTTTCTTTTTTGTAACACACCATCAGGCGCAGATGCTTCTGCAATTACATTTAGTCTAGTTGAAACCGCTAAAGAAAATACTGGTCAGATGAAATTCCAGAAGAATGCAGGGCCAAGATAATACCCGAATAAATGCACGAAAAAACATGAAGTATTAGATATTCTTCCAGAAAGAACTATAGAAAGCCTAAGTGCCTATTTTTCAACGTTTAACAATCGCAATAATGTTAAATACATTGTTATGTATATGAGCAGCTTATTTAGGAGTATGGCGAAAAGCTGTTTCCCCAATGCTGCAGCTATCTAAACCTCTAGCACAAAGCTATTACTTGATGCACTAATTTAGAGAGTTTATGAAATCAAAAGACTTGATTACAGCAAGAAGAAATACTTAATGCATTCAATACAGGTTTAACAAACGGATACACTGAAGGTTGCAACAATAAAATTAAGGTGCTTAAAAGAAATGCTTATGGCGTACGTAATTTCCATAGGTTTAGGAAGAGAATTATGCATGTTATGAGTGCTTAAAATATCATAAAACCATAAAATCTAACATCACTTATTTGACTGAGATCAAATAGCAAAACTGGACGCATAAAAATGCGTCCAGAAAGTCAATTTTTTTATTAAATTGTGTGTCACCCCAACATTTGACACAGAGCCTTTTTTATTAAGATATGCTCCACCCCAACATTTGACATAGAGCCAAAAAAGACCTCGTACAAATGTATGAGGTCTTTTATGTATTTAAACTTTATTTATTCTTAAATTCTGGTGCTCTTTTTTCAAGGAATGCTTTCATTCCTTCCTTCTGATCTTCTGTTGAGAAACCAATTGCAAAGCTTTCGATTTCGAATTTGCTTGCTGATTTCATATCCATATCATATCCTGTGTTAATTGCAGTCTTAGCTGTTGCAATAGCAATTGGAGCTTTAGAAGCAATTGTAGTAGCAACCTTTTCAGCTTCTGCCATTAGTTCTTCTGGGGCAACAACCTTTTCAACTAAACCGATTCTGTAAGCTTCATCAGCTTTAATCATATCAGCTGTGAAAATCAAATACTTTGCCATTCCTTTTCCAACTAATCTTGCTAGTCTCTGAGTTCCTCCAAATCCAGGGGTAATTCCTAGACCTACTTCAGGCTGACCAAATTTAGCCTTTTCCGAAGCAATTCTAATGTCACAAGCCATAGCTAGTTCACATCCGCCACCTAGTGCAAATCCATTTACAGCAGCGATTACTGGTTTTTCAATTGCTTCGATTAAGTTCATAACCTTATGTCCTGCAATACCCATTTCACGTCCACCAACTGTATTTAAAGTACTCATCTGTGCGATGTCTGCTCCAGCAACAAAGGCTTTGCCCTCGCCAGTAACGATTACAACTTTAACTGCGTCATCATCAGCAATCTTAGTGAACACATCATATAGTTCTCCAAGAACATCTAGGTTAAGAGCGTTCATAGCCTGAGGTCTGTTAATTGTAACATAACCAATTCCAGCTTTTGTTTCAAATTTAATATTTTCGTACATTTCAAATTCTCCCTTTCTTTAGAAAAAATAATCCTTGTTAAAATTGTGACACTTTCCTTATATTATTGCAAGGGAAGTAAGGTTATTACGGAAATAAATACATGATTGGTTTATGATGGGATTTTGTACCATTGTCCGGGACTTGCGCCTGGACTTCCTCCCCACGAGCCTCCATCTTTAAATACATAATATTCCCCATTGTATAAACACATGTCTCCTCTTGTTAAATCGCTTTTCTGACCTTCGCCTTCTGCATATGTTACAATTCTATTAGTTATTTTTTGAACACTAAACCAACTATGTCCATCGCCTCCTGGCCCTGATAGTGCTTGTCCTTTTGTCAAAGTCGTATTACTTGTCACTACATAATAATTCCCATCTGTGTATTTAAAAATTCCTCCTGCTGGTACTGTGATATTATCCCATTCTTGGACATAATCTTCAGCTTTAGGCCATATATTAGGAGTTAAAGAAAGATTAGTACCTGGATATGTTTCTCCAGTGTCCCCTCCTTCTTCATCTCCGCCTTGTTGTCCATCATCGTGGTATGTGCATCGAACTCGTCCAGTATCTCCATTGTCTGCCCAGTAAAATGTTCCGCCTTCTGGACAAACATATTCATCGCTCTTTTCTGCGTAAATAGCTGTAAATGCCCCATCTAATGAACTATAAGTTCCAGCCATGTATTCATTGGCCATTTCAGCATATAAAGACCTTTTGTTAGCACTACAAGTTGCTTCTCTTGCGGCTTCCAGTCTACCTGTAAAAATAGGAATGGAAACAGCTACAAGAATTCCAATAATTGCAACTACAACTAAAAGTTCAGCTACTGTAAATCCCTTTTTCTTTTTAATCACACTCATAAAATACCTCAACAACTAATTTACATACTTTTAAAACATTATACAATATTAATATTTTATTGTATATAAGAAAATACCTACTTATGTTGAATTTTGTTGTTAAACAAATTCAAACTTAAATAGGCGTTAATTCATTAAATTATTTTAAGAAATATTACTCTTAATCTTCTGGATATTGACTAATTTCTGGCTGATAAGAAACAATATTATGTGTCATTCCATTATCCGGTGTTATGCATTCTCCAGTTAAACAATCTGTCATTTCTGTACACATTGCATAAACTACCCTTGCTACTCCATCAACAGTCTTAATCTCATCTAGCTGTGGTGTTGATATCTCATCATATAAGGCATCCTGTTCCTCTTCTGGTAAACAATCAAGTACCAGATTTGTAGTAGCACCTGGTGTTGCCATGCCTCCTGGGGCTACAGTATTAACTTTGATACCAAAACGTTTCAGCTCCTTTGCTGCTTCAATTGTAAGGGAAACAATTCCTCCTTTTGATGCAGAATAATGAGCGTATCCACCAAATACAGGATAAGGTAACCACGCACAGTTTGATGAAATAAGTGTCATCTTGCCTGATATACCATTTTTTATCATATATTTGCTCACATGCTTCACAGTTCTAAAGGCTCCTGTCAAATTTACATTTATTACTTTTTCAAACTCCTCTGTGGGCAAATCGTAAATATGAGCATAATTCCAAATTGCAGCTGCAGTAACAAGAATGTCCAATGATCCAAAGGCTTTGTCAACAAATTCAACCATTTCAATCACTTCCTGCTCGGATGTAACATCTACCTTGCAGAACTTTACTCTGTCACTTCCATATCCACACTCCTCAAATATGCCGAGGGCATTTCCTGCCTCATGTTCTGAAAAAGATGCCACTACAACCTTTGCTCCTCCCTGAAGTAATCTCATGGTTACATTAAAGCCAAGACCTGATGTACCTCCTGTAACTAGTGCAACCTTTCCCTTGACCGAGAAAATGTCTTCAAGTGGAGGCATCTCACTAAGATAACCTTTAAGCATTGCGGCCTGTGGGTCATTAATATCATAACTCATTTGCACTCCTCCTAAATAAAGCTTTTATCACAAACTGTAATTTTCGCTCCGTTTTGTCCTGTAGTTAACTGGGTTCCATTTTCCGAAAATCTTTTCTCAACTATGGCAAAACCTATGTTTTTATCAACGGTATACCCATATATCATCTGGCGAATAATTCCACAAGGAACGCCTTTATGATATACGATTTCATTTTGTGCTATATCTTCATAACTTTCTCTTTCTGGGTCAAGCTCAACTCCAACTAGGATGTTTTCCTCTTTTGCAGAAGCCAATGCTTCTTTTCCCATAAATTCCTTCTCCATTTTCACTGACCATCCAAGACCTGCTTCATAAGGTGTTAACCCATACATATCTTGTCTAAGTGCAAATCCCTTTTCCATAGGAAGAGAGCGCACATATACTTCTAAGGTTCTAAGTTCTTTACCATCATAGTTTTTATCATTTTCTTCCAATGCCTGACGAATTGTATCAGTATCTTTCATATCACAATATATTTCGTAACCATTTTCTCCTGTAAATCCTGATTTATGAATTTTAACCTTTGTATCTCCTATTAAATTATCTTCCATGCGAAAACGTTTCATTTCATCGATTGGATTTGTAAGTATTGCATTCATATATTCAAGAGATTTAGGACCCTGCACTGCATACATATCAATAGAAAATGATAAATCTTTATATGCTACATCATTATCTCCTTTATTTTTTTCAAGCCATGGCTGAAATCTTGGGGCATAAAGAGTCGAAACCCAGTAATGTTCATCTTCTAAACAAGTAACAATTGTATCATCAACAATTTTTCCTTCTTCATTTAGAAGGGTTGTATATTTACTTACACCTGGTTTAGCACCAGCTATATCGTTTACACATAAGTAGTCAAGTAGCTTTCCGGCATCTTTTCCTGTAACTTCAACAAGGTCATGAGTCCAACGGTACCAGCCAACATTAGTTCTTACTGCATTAGCCTCTGCTCTTGCAATTGTATCTTCTTTAAATAACATATGTATCCCTCCTAAATCATTTTCTTATCAATTTTGTGACCGATGACAATTTCCATATCATCTGTATCTTTGTTTTCAAACCAAACAGAAAACTCAGGGTCAACCATAGTTTTAACTGCATTATGCCAAAGTGATTCATAACATTCAGTAAGTTCATCAACTGGTGCCATTTCATAACGTCCATTAAAGTCGTCTGCTGTTACATGAATTCTTGTTTCATCTTTTGTAAATGCTGTAAGTTCACAAGGAACTAATTGACAATCAAGGATAAACTTAATATATCCTCCCATAATTCTAGAATCTTTTCTCTCAACCTCATGTGGAACTCCTAGATAATTACGAAGACCTTCTACTGAAAAATAATCTAAAAATTGATTTTTTCCAGCTGTAGAAAATACGATTTTCATTACTCTTTCAAATTCATCTTCATCTGGAGCCATATCTCTTATGGCCATAATTGGGAAAGCTAAGCTCCATACCCAACCCATTTGCATAACCCAGTTGTATGCCCAATCAAAAGATTTTTCTTCGCCGAAGGCATTGGTATACTTTCCATTTCGCAAAATTTGTCCTTCTGTTACTGTTCTGTCCTCAGGAGTATTATGAACAGGTTTTGTTGGGTTTCCCATATGATCCATCCATCCCTGCTTAGGAAGACCTGTTACATCACGTCTTTCGGCTACAACTCTACAATGTCTGTCTCCGCAGCCTCTTGCTTCACACATATTAAGACATACTTCATTTTCTCCATCCTTAGAACATAAATCAAAGTTTGCGGTGAACATGCCCGTTGTCATGTTACACATTTCAGCTCCTACTATATCCCATGGACATGTATCCAATTCTTTTTCTACTCTATCTCTTGTAAACTGAATTACTCTTCCGGACATATTTTCGTATTCATCACCAGAGTCACCCCATATAGCACCTAGCCAAGCTGACTTTTCTAGGAATTCTGGCATATTCCATTCATCGTAATATCCGTTTAAGTACTGCTCTGATGAAGCTGCCGCATTAAACTGATATGCTACCTCACAGATTGCAGCTGTTCTTTTGTCAAAATCTGGTTCAAAAATTCTCATAATCTGAAATATGTTTGCTGAAAATCCAGCAATATGACGAACTCCGTAGTTATAGCATTCCTTCTGTGGGATTAATTTGCCCCATACAGTTTCTACGCATTTTGATTCTTTTAATTTTTCATTAAGAGCCATAATATCTCCTCCTCTTAAATATACTTAGACTATCCGTGTTAACAAAATTGTAATATTACCTGTTTTATTACTATAGTCTACAAATCGTTTGTATTATTTATTTCTTTACCCTGCAAATTGTATGTATGCCTTATCTCTTTTTTAATTCATTTACTATTGTATTTATATCAGAACATTGATAGAATATATGTAAATATAGGAGGTTTCGGAATTATGAAACTAAATGCAGATATAATATTTGAAAATTTAAAAGAACGTGTACCCACTGAAATGTTCGGTTATAAAAATGACCAGCTTAATTTACTTCGCCCAGAATTTTATACAGACGAATCCAAACCCTTACTTAGCAAACATTTATATATCATGCCAAAGGATGTTGCATTGCGAAGAACTTCTGTGGAAAAAGGTGCCGTTATTATTTGTCTAGGTGATGTACCTAAAATGTCTTTTTTTCAAGAACGTTGTTGTTTTATTAAAGTCAAAGAACGGTCTAACCCTTACGAAATATATAATTATATAAATAATATATATAACAAATATGAAACCTGGTATGACGATCTAGTTACTAATATAGAAAATAATTCAGATATTGAAGAACTTCTTGCTTTATCTGCGCACATTTTCAATAATCCTATTCTCCTTCTAAATTATGATTTTAAAATTATATCTAGTAGCGGATATGAACATCTTGAAAACATGAATGATGTTTTCGTTACTACAGATTCTGAAGAATTAAGCATCTCTGCTCTAGAAAAATATCTTCAAGAAAAAGAAATCTTAACCCATGAGAAGAAGCCAATACTAATTGAAATTGAAAATACAACAGCGTTAAGTCTCAATTTATTTGATACAAATGAATATATAGGAAGCATTACTATAGAATATAGACTTAATCCTCTAAAGAAGAGTGACGAAGCCCTTTTACAGTATTTATCAAAATTTATCGTTAAGGCGATGAAACGAAATACATTTGTAGTAACATCGGGTAAAAACTATTTACATAAAATTTTTCATAATATTATAAACGATATGCCATTGGACATTT
>JAWRJF010000099.1:0-9282 GCA_040307645.1 Anaerovoracaceae bacterium
TCGGTAAGGATCGCAGGATTTTAAGTCCTGTGCGTCTGCCAATTCCGCCACTCCGGCACATTGGCTCCAAGGGTGGGGCTCGAACCCACAGCCTATCGGTTAACAGCCGAGTGCTCCACCATTGAGCTACCTTGGAATACCCTTCGCAATTAAATCAATTAACAGCGACTTATTTAGTATACTCAAATACAGTTGTCTTGTCAAGGGGTAAATAATATTTTTTTTAATAATTTATCTATGTCAACTAATCTTCCAACGACGGCTCTATAAAAATTGTTGGAATAGGTGAAGTTAATTTTTGGAATTTAAGGGATTTATCACAAAGCTCTACTTTCACGGTTTTTTGGGATAAAAACTTATCCCAAATCAATCATTCTACCTACATTTGGGATAATAATCTACATTTATATTACATTCTTTTCTATATATGTCATATTATTCGGTTTTTTTATCACATTTTTACTGTTTTTTAGCCGTCTGGGATAAAAATTTATCCCAGATTTTCCCCGAATTGCTGCTTTGTGATAAATCGTAAGTTCTGCGTCGAAATCACAAAGCCCGGTGGTAAAATCACAAGGTGCGGATATTTTAACACAAAAAAAGATAATACCAACTGCAAGTTGTTTCTAAAGCTTACACTTTACATCTGTCCCTTGATTTCACTAAGGATAACCACGAACCTATCACCACAAACTTACAGTTGGTACCATCTATTAATTTCTTCTAACACTTCTGGTGGACTCACCCCCTTCTCAGTTAATACGTATTAGTAATAACTTTATTTATCTCAAATGATGTAGAAATTTCTACTTCATCTCTAGATTTATATAGATTATATCACTATAAAAGATAATGTCAAGGGGGTTTTTCGAAATTTTTAGAATATACAGTTTATTTTATTTATCTCGCTTCATATCATTGTATCCAATTAGTACTGTCCAAACATAAGCACATGTTTTTGGAATCATTAATAACCCTATTGCAGGTATTGTATCTGCAAATAAAACTACGGGAATATAGAATGCGAAACTCAATACAATTGTTATCCACATAAACCTAAAAGGTTTATCACCATGACGTCTAGCATAACTATAAAACAATACAATAATTATGATCCCTATTATGGCAAAAGGTATGTTTCGGTATATACCCCATATTAATGGTGAATTTGCACTGGTCCATAAATTCTGAGGGAAAAGACAAATTATGATTCGCAAAAAGGCAAGACCAAACACTGATGTTGTCAGCAGTTTTTTACCTTCAACCTTATATCTTAACCTCCACACGTAGTAAAGAAGTATATAAAATATTGTCATGGTTATTGACGTAATAAATTTACCTATACCCAATGCCACTGTAAAATTTTCCAGTCCCGTTGTACAAAGTGCATATGCTCTTGGTATTAAATGAAACCCGTCTCCTATACCCAAAACTAATGCCATTATCCCAAAAAGTAAGTATTGTTTTCTTCCTTTTGATTTATAAACCATTAAAAAGCCAATAGTTATCACAGTAACCAAATACACTACATCAAATAGTGTTTCCATTATAGCTTGCATCTCTTTACCTCTCTTCTTTAAAAATAGTCTAAATTAAATTATTTTTGCAATTAAATTAATTAGATACTCACAGTTTTCTTTTTTTGAAATAGCAGTTGTTAAAATATTAGTGAATACAAAGTCAATAAAAGAATCTTTGGTAAAATCGTCATCGAAAACTGTTAGCTCTACCGTTCCATCGCTTTCAAGGACACTCATCATTCCATTTTTTATATGGGAAAAGTATTTCTCCATTACTTTCCTACCGGTTTTTTTCTCGCTGCTATCAAATCCCACCCAATGGTTTACGAAAAAGTCCGGATATTCCTCTATACCTTTCACAATGCTTTCATATATCCATCTAATGCATTGATCAAAACGTTTAAGTTCTGAACACCTTCCTGCTACATGAAATATACTTTTCCAAATATCTTCTATAGTAGCCGCCATCAAATCAGCCTTAGACGGAAAATAATTATATATGGATCCTATTGAAACACCACATTCACTTGCAACTCCACGTATACTTATTACCCTTATTCCCCTGTTAAGAGCAATACTTCTGCTAGCCTTAATTATGGCTTCTTTGGAAATAATACTATTCTTCATTTGTTCTTCTCCATTCACCTTTAACTAAACTGAACAATGTTCATTATAGCAATACATTTATCATCAGTCAATAACTTCCTATTATATATCTATAAAATATTGTATTTTTATTGTTTTTGTAAACCATTATATACAAAAATCATTTATTGAACATTGTCTTTACTTTTGGTATAATATATTTGTTAAATAATCACTGTAAAGTGGTAAACTATAAATTGATATTAAGAGGTAATTAATTATGGAAGAAAAAAAGAAAAAAGGCCATGGTGGTGCTTTATTAGGCGCTGCTTTCATTATGGCAACATCTGCCATCGGACCGGGTTTTTTAACCCAGACGGCACAATTTACAGGAAGCTTTAAAGGAAGCTTCGGTTTCGTTATTTTAGCATCAATAATCCTTGCTATAATTGTTCAAATGAACGTATGGAGAGTATTATGTGTTTCTGGCCTGAGAGGTCAAGACGTAGCGAACAAACTAATTCCTGGTCTTGGATATTTTGTTGCCATCCTTGTAGTTCTTGGAGGCTTAGTATTCAACATAGGTAATGTTGGTGGAGGAGCTCTTGGGTTTAATACGCTTCTAGGTCTCCCACTAAATATCAGCTATATTCTTGCTGGTGGAATTGCAATAGTTGTATTCTTATTTAAAAATGCAACCAAAGCAATGGATACCCTTACTAAAGTACTAGGCGCAGTTATGATAATAGTTATATTCATTGTAATAATTATCGTAAAACCTCCAGTTGGTCTTGCATTAAAAGAAACTTTTATGCCATCTGCTGGAATACCTACACTTATACCTTCAATTCTTACTTTACTTGGAGGAACAGTAGGAGGTTACATAACTTTTGCCGGTGCACATAGACTTATAGATGCAGGTGTAACAGGCGTTGAAAATCTTAACGAAATCAACAAAAGTTCAGTTATGGGAATTGGAATAGCTACTCTTGTAAGAATCTTCTTATTCTTAGCTATTTTAGGTGTAGTAGTAAAGAACATTGTACTTGACCCAGAAAATCCTGCTGCTGATGCGTTTAGACAAGGTGCTGGTGATATTGGATATCGTTTCTTTGGTTTAGTATTACTTTGTGCCGCAGTAACTTCAATTATCGGTGCAGCCTATACTTCCGTTTCATTCTTAAAGACATTAAGCAAAAATGTTGCTAAAAACGAGAAATGGGTTATTATAGGATTTATCGCTGTTTCTACTTTAGTAATGGCATTTTTAGGTAAACCTGCTACTCTTCTGATCTTAGCAGGAGCTTTAAATGGTCTTATTTTACCTATTACCCTTGGCGTATGCCTTGTAGCTTCACAGAAAGAATCAATCATGGGTAAAGATTATAAACATCCAAAAGTTTTATTCTTACTTGGAATAATCGTAGTTGCAATTACTGCTTATATGGGTATTACGTCTTTAGGAAATCTTGGACAATTGTTTGCATAAAATACAACATAAAAAATTAACAAAAGGTGTGGTCTTTCGATTGCACCTTTTTTACAGGAAATACAAATAACTTATAGGAGTAAAGAAATGCAAAATATAAAAATACTTACTGCTGGTGACTCGGCTCTTCTAATTGAGTTTGAGCAGAAAATAGATCCTGAAATCAATAAAAGAATTTCTGCGATTATAGGCCTTATTCGTCATCAGTCTATCGAAGGCATAGTAGATATAATACCTGCTTTTTGCTCATTGCTGATCAGTTATGATCCTCGTATCATCTCATATGACAAGCTTAAGCGCAGATTAAATAATCTGCTAAAAATGGACGTCTCTGTAAAAGATAACGAAAAACTGATTACAGAAATACCTGTATGCTACGGAGGAGTTTCTGGTCCTGATATAGAAAATGTAGCTAAATTGGCTGGCCTTACAGTTGAAGAAGTAATAAAAATTCATTCACAGGAAGACTACTTAATATACATGCTGGGATTTCTTCCCGGTTTTACATATTTAGGCGGCCTTGACGAGAGAATACACACACCACGTTTAGCAAACCCAAGGATAAAAATACCTGCAGGTAGCGTAGGCATTGGTGGTTCTCAAACCGGTATCTATCCTCTCGATTCCCCTGGTGGTTGGCAGCTCATAGGTAAAACTCCAGTAAAAACCTATGACCCCTTACGAGAGCCCCCTATTTTGTTTGAAGCAGGCCAATATATAAGATTCGTTCCTGTTACCGAAGATGAATATTATAAAATAGAAGACAAAATATCAAAAGGACAATACCAGTATTCAATCCATAAGGGAGGTGAACGCTAATGGGAATCAGAATAATAAAATCAGGAATGCTTACAACAATACAGGATTTAGGAAGAACAGGATACCAAAGTCAAGGCTTTGGAACCTCTGGTGTTATGGATGTAAGATCCTTTAAAATAGCCAATTTGCTTTTAGATAATCCTGAAAACGAAGCCGCCCTAGAGATAACACTAATTGGTCCAAAATTAGAGTTTACATCAGAAACTATAATTGCAATTACTGGTGGTGACTTCCAACCAACAATCAACGGAGAGCCTGCACCAATGTACACTGCACTATATATGCATAAGGGAGATATACTTTCATTTAGCAGTGCTAGAACAGGAAGTCGTGGTTATATCGCTTTTTCTAGTTATTTAGATGTTCCAGTGGAAATGGGTAGCCGTTCTACTAATATTCGTAGTTCTCTCGGTGGCTTTAAGGGGCGTAAACTAATGGACGACGATTATATAGGTTTTCGAATAAAAAGACGTTACCTACCATATTTTCTATCAAGGAATCTGGATCTTGATGAATTTGATCAAGAAGAAGCAACCCTACGTGTAATTATGGGGCCGCAGGACAACAAGTTTACTAAAGATGGTATTTCCACCTTTCTAAAAAGTTCATTTACTGTCACTAGTGATTTTGACAGGATGGGATGCAGATTAGATGGTCCTTTTATTGCTTATAAAGACACCTCAGACATTATTTCTGATGGAATCACCTTTGGCTCAATACAGGTTCCGTCCCACGGCAAACCTATAATTCTATTATCAGATCGACAGACGACTGGCGGATATGCAAAAATTGCAACTGTTGTTTCTGTAGATATACCTAAACTAGTACAGAGAAAAACGGATCATAAAATAAAATTTGAGGCAATTACAGTACAAGAGGCTCAAGATCTTATTTTTAAAGAAATAAAAGAACTTGATGCTATGAGAAAAAAAATTCACGTTCCATGTAAAGAAGTTTTAGACTGCAGGCTAGTAGCCAAGCGTTTAACTAAATTGTTCAAATAAAAATGCATATATAGAAAGCGAGGATAAATATTATGGATTTAAAGAAAATAAAGGGTTTAGTAGAAATTATAGAAAATTCTTCACTTACAGAGTTTACATATTCAGACGAAAATATTGATATTACAATGACAAAGGTGGATTATGCACCAGGAAAACAAGTAATTACATCCATTCAGCCTGGTGGTAATTACAACGATCAGTTGCCTACACCTACAACTCATGAGGCATCAACAGAGAAAAAAGAGGATGAATCCCGATTTATCACTTCACCTATAGTAGGCACCTTCTACTCCTCTCCTTCCCCTGACGAACCTGCTTTTGTTAGAGTTGGAGATAAAATAAAGAATGGACAAACTGTGTGTATTTTAGAAGCTATGAAGCTTATGAATGAAATAGAAGCGGACTTTGACTGCGAAATAGAAGCCGTACTAGTAAGTAATGAGCAAAAAGTAGAATATGGGCAACCACTTTTCCGAGTAAAAAAACTTTAACAAGGAGGCAAACTAGTGTTTAACAAAATTTTAATTGCCAATAGAGGTGAAATTGCAGTAAGAATAATCAGAGCTTGCCGAAATTTAGGAATTCGCAGTGTTGCCATCTACTCTAAAGAAGATGCCGACAGCCTTCATGTTCAGCTTGCCGACCAGCGAATCTGTATAGGCGAAGGTTCCTCCAAAAACAGCTACCTCAATAAAGAGCGTATAATAGCTGCAGCTCAAAATATGAAAGTTGATGCCATACATCCCGGTTTCGGTTTTTTGTCGGAAAACAGTGACTTTGCAAGGATGTGCGAAGATAATAACATCACCTTTATAGGTCCTTCTCCAGAAGTTATGGACAAAATGGGTAATAAATCTCAAGCAAGATCAACTATGATGACAGCTGGCGTCCCTGTGGTTCCCGGGACAAAACAACCAGTATATTCATGGAAAGAAGCCCTTCCAATTGCCGAGGAAATAGGTTTCCCTGTTATGATTAAAGCTTCTTCCGGAGGTGGCGGCAAGGGCATGAGAGTTGCAACAGACTCTAACGATTTTGAGCACCAGTTCAATCTCGCCCAAAGAGAATCTGCAAATGCATTCGGCGATGATACCATGTATATAGAGCGCTATATAGAAAATCCAAGACATGTTGAAATTCAAATAATGTGTGACCACTATGGTAATGTAGTAGCTCTAGGAGAACGTGACTGTTCTGTACAACGTAATCATCAAAAGCTTATAGAAGAATCTCCTTCCCCTGCAATAACCCCCGAAATTCGTAAAAAAATGAACGAATATGCCATTTTGGCAGCCAAAACTGTGGGCTACACTAACGCAGGAACCATTGAGTACATTCTTGATAAAAACGGTAACTTTTTCTTTATGGAAATGAATACCCGTATTCAAGTTGAACACGGTGTTACAGAAATGGTAACAGGAACAGACCTTATTATAGAACAAATAAAAGTTGCAATGGGCGAGAAACTAAGCTTTACTCAAGAAGACATAAAACTTCGCGGTCATGCTATTGAATGTAGAATTAATGCAGAAATACCGGAGAAAAATTTTATGCCAAGCCCAGGAACCATAAAACACCTACATCTCCCAGCAGGAAACGGTGTTCGTGTCGATACATCCATTTATACAGGCTACACTATCCCTACAGAATACGACTCTATGATAGCAAAAATAATTGTTCATGCTCCTAATAGAGATGCAGCCTTACAAAAAATGCGTTCAGCCTTAGATGAAATGGTTATAATTGGGGTTAATACAAATCTTGACTTCCAGTACCAAATACTGAAAACCGATACCTTTTGTAACGGTGAAGCAACAACATCTTTCATAGAAGACGTTATGGGTATAAAGTAATAAAGGGAGGTATCAATATGTATAAAGTAGATTTAAACTGTGATTTAGGCGAAAGCTTTGGTAATTACACCCTAGGTATGGATGATAAAGTTATTCCATATATTTCTTCTGCTAATATCGCCTGCGGATTTCACGCTTCAGACCCTGTAGTTATGAACAAAACCATTAAGACTGCAAAAGACAATAATGTCCAAGTAGGTGCCCATCCCGGGTTCCCTGATTTATTAGGTTTTGGCAGACGTAATATGACTATTTCGCCTGATGAAGCCTATAGCTACACACTCTACCAAATCAGTGCCTTATATGGATTTTGCAGAGCTAATGACATAACCATGCAACATGTTAAGCCTCACGGAGCTTTATATAATATGGCTGCAAAAGATTATCAGCTTTCGACCTCTATTTGTAAAGCTATAAAAGACTTTGATAAAGAGCTTATAGTAATGGGCCTTTCAGGAGGTAATTTACTTGAAGCCGCAAATGATATGGGACTAAAAACTGCTAGTGAATTCTTTGCAGATAGAGCTTATGAGGACAACGGTTCTCTTGTCAGCAGAACCAAAGAAAATTCAGTTATCCACGATGAAAACGTAGCTATTTCCCGTGTTATAAAAGCCGTAAAAACGGGGACTGTAACAACTATTTCCGGAAAAGAAATACCAATTAAGGCAGACACCATATGTGTTCATGGCGATAACGAAAAAGCTTTAGCTTTTGTAGAAAAAATAAGGAAGGATTTAATTCTATCAGGCATAGAAATATGTCCATTAAATAAAATCTTATAGAATACTAAAAATAATAAAACCATTTGTCAGTGCTATTACTTAAGCCTGCAAATGGTTTTTTATATTGCCAATTTAACTTATCTAGCTTCTCTAATGGGGAACCGGGCTTTCCCCATTGCCCCTTTTGGTTCAAGTCCTGTCTTTATCTGTACTTAGACGAAAAAAATACACCCTATTGGGTGTATGTGTTTTCTTTGGTTGCGGGGACAGGACTTGAACCTGTGACCTCCGGGTTATGAGCCCGACGAGCTACCAGCTGCTCTACCCCGCGACATCGTTACTTAGTAACAAATATATTTACTTTTTAATTGTTTTAGAACTTTACACTGATGTGTATCGCTATTGGTGCCGGAGACCGGGGTCGAACCGGTACGATCGGTAAGGATCGCAGGATTTTAAGTCCTGTGCGTCTGCCAATTCCGCCACTCCGGCATAATTGGCTCCAAGGGTGGGGCTCGAACCCACAGCCTATCGGTTAACAGCCGAGTGCTCCACCATTGAGCTACCTTGGAATACCTCGGTGGGTAAGCTTAATCCTTAACCACAACAAATATTATTATACAATACCTTCTTGAAATTGTCAAGACTTATATCCATGTCGCTTTCTGTCTAAAAAGTAGAAATTGCGACTGGTTTTACTCGGTTTTCAAAAATCAGTCGCAATTCATATGATAAAACCTTTTTGTGGGTAACTTTTAAGGTCATTTAACCCTTAATTAGTCTATATTTACATAAATTTACTGTATATATTTTACATAATATGCTTTAATTCACATTCCACCCTTCATTATCACCATTTTATTATATAAACTTCCATTTAAAAGCAAAAATCTGTCCGCTTTGTCTCAAGAGAGCAGGAATTGCGACTGGTTTTTCATATTTCCCAAAATTCAGTCGCAATTCCGATGATATTTTCAATTAGTGGGTAAAGCAATAGTGTTTTGACGCCCAGGTAAGATGCCAAGTAAGAGGCCAAGTAAGAGGCCAGGTAAGCTACCCGAGTAGGCAGCCCAAATAAGTTGCCCAACTATGTAGCCTAGGTATGCAGGCTAAAGCCATAACAAAAATGCACCCTTACGAGTGCATCTTAAGTCATCTTAAGTTTATATGGTGCCGGAGACCGGGGTCGAACCGGTACGATCGGTAAGGATCGCAGGATTTTAAGTCCTGTGCGTCTGCCAATTCCGCCACTCCGGCACATTGGCTCCAAGGGTGGGGCTCGAACCC
>JAWRJF010000100.1:0-16142 GCA_040307645.1 Anaerovoracaceae bacterium
TCGCACATGGTGAGTGCTGGATTTATAATATCTCTCCCAAACGTGGGTTAGCTCATCAGAGGCTATTCCTGCTCCATGATCAATAATTTCACAGCGCATCTTATTTCTTATTTTCTTTATATTTATAATTATTGTTTTATCTTTTCCGCAATATTTTACAGCATTATTAATCAGGTTGGAAAGGACCTGTTTTATTTTAGCTTCATCACCATTGATTGTTATTGGCTTAGGACAGTTAAACTTAAAAATATAACCCTCTTGTTCAGCTAAAATGTTATATGACGTAAGTAAAGTTTCTGCCACATGTTTAATATCAAAATCAGTTTTTTCAAGGACAATTTTTCGGGATTGCATTCGGGATAAGCTAAGCATGTCACTTACCAAATTATTTAGCCGATCAGCTTCGTCAATGATTACTTGCAAGTGGGCTTCACGTTTTTCTGGATTGTTACCAGAAATGTCACGTATAAGTTCTGCATATGATTTTATCATAGTTAGAGGAGTCCTTAAATCGTGAGATACATTTGCAATCAGGTCTTTTTGGTACATACTAGTCTTTTCTAATTCGTATGAGGCTGTATTAAGAGTATCTGCAAGCTCGGTTATCTCACTAAAGTGGCCGCCTTTAAACTTTATATTGTAGTTCCCTTTGCCCATTTTTGCGGCAGAATTGGTTATATCTTTTATGGGCCTTGAAATCCTGTTTGCAAGATAAATTGCCAATGTTAATGCCAGCAAAAGAGCAATAGTCGTAATATATATCAATTGATTGCGCAAAATTGAGACCGTGGATTTTACCGGATAAAGCGGTGAAAATATATATAGAATAATCTCTTGCCCTTGAGTTTTATCAAGGTAACATGCATATGCCAAAGTTTTAGTTTTAGTAGTATCTTCTAAAGTGATAGTTACCTTGTCCATAGGCGATTTGGAAAGCCTTGTTTTAAGCATTTGAACTTGAATGCTATACAGATATATAGGGATCCCCTGTGAAGATTTTGGCTTAAAAAGTAGGGCTCCATCTGCCGATTCGATTTTTATATATATATCATTGGCATCAGTTATAGACTCAATTGTATCAGCTAAATGACTAGTGTCATTATTATATTGATTAATTATGTTGTTAGCAATCTTGGTTGTCTCGGATATTTTCATTTCTTCATAATAAGTATTGAGAAAGAATATCTGTAAAAACCAGATTAGCAGAATAATAAGCATGGCAAAGCCTATGAAGTACATCCATAACTTAAACCTTATGCTTCTAAAATCAAATTTACTCTTCAAATTCAAATTTATATCCTACCCCTCTTAAGGTGACAATATAGTCTCTATATGGCCCTAAATTATTTCTAAGGTTCTTAATGTGGGTATCAATGGTCCGATCATCACCGAAGAAATCATAACCCCATATGTCTGATAATAGCTTGTCTCTAGACAAAGCTATATTTTTGTTCTCAATTAGATAGAATAAAAGTTCATACTCTTTAGGCGTTAGCTCTACCCTTTGCCCATCGACTGTTACTGTTCTGGCAGCGATATTTATTTCAAGGCCATTAAATTTAAGCACATTGGAAGTTGATTGTGAGGCAACTTTTTTCCTTGAGAGAATTACATTTATCCTGGCCATTAATTCTTTAGGGCTAAACGGTTTTACGACATAGTCATCTATGCCTATTTCAAATCCAAATAACTTATCGTACTCCTCGCTTCTTGCAGAAAGCATAATCACTGGAACATCTTTTATTTTTTTTATTTCTTTACATGCAGTAAAGCCGTCTAGTTTTGGCATCATTATGTCCATAACAATAAGGTCATAATCATTTAGTTTACATAGGCCAACAGCACTCATTCCGTCCGCCGCTTCGGTGACTTCATATCCACTGAATTCAGCATATTCTTTTATTACTTCGCGAATCTTTGGTTCGTCATCAACAACTAATAATTTGTACATGGTAAGCCTCCTAATTCCTTTAGTATTTTTTATAGTATAAGACAATTGTGTAGTTCTTATGATTTTTATATAATTATTCTACCACAAAAGAAAATAGTTGACACATAAATTTCATTGTGATAAGATAAAAAATTTGCTGGGGTTGACAGAAACTCTTAATCTGAATTATACTGTTAGTAAAGATATAGAGTGGAGGAATTTAACATGTTTTCAATTGGAGATAAAATATTATATCCAATGCATGGTGCAGGAATAATCCAAAACATCGAAGAACGAGATATTTTGGGAGAAAGAAAAGAATATTATATTTTGAAATTGCCGTATGGTGATATGAATGTAATGTTACCTGTTGATTCATGCATGGAGATAGGCATAAGGCCTATTATTGAGAGTTGTGATGTAGAAAAAGTCTTTATAACCTTAAGCGATGAGACATCTGAGATGTCAAATAATTGGAATAAGAGATATAGAGAAAATATGGAAAAATTAAAAACAGGGGATATCATTAAAGTGGCAGAGGTAGTAAGAAATCTTACTAGGACGGATAGAGTTAAAAAATTGTCTACCGGAGAGAAGAAGATGCTGAGCAACGCTAAGCAGATTCTAGAAAGCGAACTGATACTTGCAGGTGAAATAGATCCTGAAGATGTTGATATTTTAGTTGAAGAGGCAGTTTGATTTATTTTGAAATTACCACTTATATCTAGAATTAATGAGAAAGGAGGAGGGAAACGATGATTAAAAAAATAGTAAGAGTAGTGTTTACTCTTGTTGGTGCAGTAGCTGGTTACGGCGTATTTTTACTATGTAAATTATGGGCATCTGTAGCTTTTGTGGGAATTGGAGAAGGATTCACCCAGGCGCAGCAGATTGTAACAGCTATTATTTTCGCTATTATTTTTGCAATTATTTTTTATAGATTGACACCAACTATTGGTAGACAAAGTGCTAAGATGGCAGATAATATTGAGGCTGATTTACGTTCAGTTTCAGCAAATGATATTGTAGTTGGAACTATAGGTCTTATAACTGGATTAGTAATAGCGTTACTAATTACACAGATATATGCAGAGGTTGTGAAACACTATACGTTTCTTTATTTAGCCCTAACTATAATCACCTATTTGACTTTTGGATATATCGGAGTTGTAGTTGCAACGAAAAAAGGTACAGAAATTTTCGCTAATATATTAGCCAATAAAAATAGACCACCACAGCAAGATCCGGGATTTAATAAGACTAAAAAGAATAAAGATGCAATACCTAAGATTTTTGATACTAGCGTTATTATTGATGGTAGAATTGCAGAAATACTTAAAACGGGTTTCCTTGAAGGACCAATTGTAATTCCTGAATTTGTTTTAGTTGAATTAAGGCATATTGCTGACTCTTCAGACTCCTTAAAAAGGACAAGAGGAAGAAGAGGCTTAGATATTTTAAATAAAATACAAAGTGAATACGGAATAGAGATATATAATACCGATTCGGAAAAAACATTGAAAGAAATTCCAGAGGTAGATGTAAAGTTATTAAAACTAGCACAACTGATGAACGGAAAAGTTGTAACTAATGACTTTAACCTTAATAAGGTTGCAGCTATAAATGGAATTAAAGTTCTAAATATAAATGAACTTGCCAATACACTTAAACCAGTTGTTCTACCAGGTGAAGAAATGACAGTAAATCTAGTAAAACAGGGTAAAGATAACAGTCAGGCTATTGCGTATCTTGATGATGGGACTATGATTGTTGTTGAAGATGGAAGAAAGAAAATAGGACAATTAACAACTATTAATGTTACAAGCGTTTTGCAGACTGCAGCTGGTAGAATGATATTTGGAAGATTGAAGAATTAAAAATGTATAATAATAAAAAAGTATATGTGATAATTGGAGCGGCAGGTGCTGGTACAAGAATGGGGTACCAGACCCCCAAACAATTTTTAAAAGTAGGCGGCAAGACCATTTTGGAAACTGCCGCCCTAAAATTTAATAAAGTAGAATATGTTGATGAGATTATTGTGGTAACAAACTCAGATTATATTAAAAAAACTATGGAACTTTTGTCTAAGCCTAGTTATAATAAAGTGACAAAAGTCATTCCGGGCGGAAGGGAACGCCAAGATTCTATTTTTTGTGGCGTAAAAGCCCTTGGTGAAATCCAATGCAATGATATAGTTTTGATACACGATGGGGCTAGGCCTTTTGTAGAAAAAAATGTAATTGAAAGTGTAATTGAAGCCGCAGCTTTAGGAAAATCTGTGGTACCTTGTGTAAAGGTAAAGGATACAGTAAGGCAGATCGAGAGTCTTGGGAAAGATAAATCTAAAACTTTGAACAGGGAACTATTATACAACGTTCAGACGCCACAAGGCTTTACTTACCGGATAATTTTGGAAGCATATGAAAAAGCCTTTGAAGAAGGTTTTTACGGAACTGATGACAGCTCTTTAGTGGAGCGATTAGGCCATGAGATTGTAATAGTTCCAGGTGACTATGAAAATATTAAGATTACAACAAAAGAGGATTTGCCAATGGAGACTAGAATAGGAATAGGATATGATGTTCATAAAATGGTAGAAGGCAGAAGACTTATTTTGGGAGGAGAGGAAATTCCTTTCGAAAAGGGGCTTTTAGGCCACTCAGATGCAGATGTTTTAGTACATGCTTTGATGGATGCTATTTTAGGGGCTGCAGGCCTTGGAGACATTGGAAAACATTTCCCGGATAATGATCAAAGATTTAAGGGGGCATCTAGTATAGCACTTTTAAAAACGGTAAAATCGTTAATTTACGATAATGGTTATGATTTAGTAAATGCGGATATTACCATAATCGCTCAGAGACCTAAGATAGCCCATTATATTCCGGCAATGAAAAGAAACATTGCTGAGACCTTAGATGTAGAAGAGAGTAGGATTAATATTAAGGGAACTACTACAGAAAAACTTGGTTTTGTAGGTAGAGAAGAAGGAATGGCGGCAGAAGCTGTTTGCCTTTTAAATAGACGTTAAATTAAAGAAGGAGATAAAGATGAGACTTTCAAAAATGCATATTAAAACACTTAGAGAGGTGCCAAACGAAGCTGAAATTCCAAGTCATATCTTGCTATTAAGAACAGGTATGATTAGAAAACTGGTGTCAGGTGTTTATGGATTTATGCCTCTTGGATGGAGATCCGTCAAAAAAATCGAAGACATTGTAAGGCAGGAAATGGATAGAACCGGGGCGCAGGAAATTCACATGTCAGCGGTGCAGCCGGCTGAGCTTTGGCAAGAATCTGGAAGATGGTTTGCGTATGGACCAGAACTATGGAGGTTGAAAGATAGAAACGGAAGAGATTTCTGTCTTGGACCAACACATGAAGAAATATTCACTGACGTTATAAGAAATGACGTATCATCATATAGGCAGCTACCTATGAATCTGTACCAAATTCAGACAAAGTATAGGGATGAGGCTAGGCCTAGATTCGGATTGATGAGAAGTAGAGAATTTATAATGAAGGATGCTTATTCATTTGATAAGGACTATGAAGGACTTGATCAAAGTTATAATGAAATGTATGAAGCCTATGAAAAAATCTTTACAAGATGTGGCCTTACGTTTAGACCTGTTGAAGCAGATACTGGGGCAATAGGTGGAAGTAACTCCCATGAATTTACAGCCTTGTCCGAAATTGGAGAAAGCGAAATTGCATTTTGTGAAAATTGTTCTATGGCAGCAACAACAGAAAGAGCGGACTGTGTAGATGCACCAAGTCAAGACAATGTGGAAATGATGGCACTTGAAGAAGTGAATACTCCTGGAACAAAAACCATTGAAGAGGTTGCAAGCTTCCTTAACATAGAGAAAGAACAAACTATCAAGGCGTTACTTTTTGTTGTATATGATAACGAAGGAAAAGAAAACGGATATGTTGCAGCCTTTATAAGGGGTGACAGAGAACTAAATATGACAAAGCTTGTTAATGCCCTTAATGTTCCGGAACATGCTATTGAATTTGCAGACGAGATTAAGATGGCAGAGGAAACAGGGTGCGTTGGAGGGTTCACTGGACCTGTAGGCTTAAAAAACTGTAAAGTTGTTGTTGACAGTGAACTGGTAGGACTGAAAAATCTTTGTGCAGGGGCTAATAAAGAGAATTATCACCTGAAGAATGTAAATTATGGAAGGGACTACACAGGAGACATTGTTAAAGATATAAAAGTTTTGAAAGAGGGAGATCCATGTCCGTTATGTGGAGCCCCTGTAAAACATGCCAGAGGTATTGAAGTTGGACAAGTATTTAAGCTTGGAACTAAGTACTCTGAATCAATGGGGGCAACATACAAAGATGAAAATCAAAAAGACCATCCTATAGTTATGGGTTGCTATGGTATTGGAGTTACTAGAACTCTTGCGGCAGTTGTAGAGCAGCATCACGATGATAACGGTATAATCTGGCCTATGTCTGTTGCGCCTTACCACGTAATAATTACACTGGTTAAGCCTGAAGATGAAGAACAGAGGGCTGCTGCAGAACTGATTTACAATAGATTAAGTGACGCAGGAATAGAGGTGCTTCTTGATGACAGAAAAGAGAGACCAGGAGTCAAATTTAAGGATGCAGATCTCCTTGGAATTCCGGTTAGAATAACTGTAGGTAAACTAGCAGGAGACGGCAAGGTGGAATATAAACTTCGAAGAGATACAGAAAAACAGGAGATTGCAATCGAAGATGCAATTAATAAAGCAATTGAAATTGTAAATAAAGAAAAATAGGATTGGCGATAATAGATGGAGTTTATTACTGTAATGGAATTTATAGGTACTGTTGCCTTTGCTATTTCTGGTGCAATGGTGGCTATAGAGAAAGAACTTGATTACTATGGAATTTGTTTTTTGGCAATAATAACATCAATAGGTGGTGGCATTATTAGGGATACTTTAATAAACACGGATTTGCCAGCAAGTCTGGCAAACCCTATATATGCCATTGTCAGTATTATTAGTGCGTTATTTGTTATACTGTTTTATAAACATTTTAAAAAGTATTCACATTTTGTAGCGGTTGCAGATGGTATTGGATTAGCTGCATTTACAGCCATTGGCTCTCAAGTAGCTGCAGCAAGCGGGTATGATAGTATTTATGTAATAATTACTCTTGCAGTTTTGACGGGCACCTTTGGCGGAGTATTAAGGGATGTATTTGTAAAGGAGATTCCGGTTGTATTCCAAAAGGAAGTGTATGCAATGGCGTCCATAGTAGGCGCTATTAGTTATGGAGTATCTTTATGTTATTTTAATGTTGGATATATATTGGCCATGTATATTTGCTTCGGAGTAACCGTGGCAATACGGCTAGTTGCTATTTTTAAGAAATTAAATCTGGGAAAAGTAAAACTATGATTTTTCAATTATTTTGGACATTTTTTAAATTAGGGATTTTTACCATAGGCGGTGGGATGGCGATGATTCCACTGATGCAAGGTATTGTTGTAGACAAAAAAGGATGGATGACAGAGGAAGAAATCGTAGATTGCATTGCTGTAAGCCAAGGACTTCCAGGTGTAATAGCAATAAATATGGCAACTTATATTGGAAGAAAGAAAAAGGGCTTTACTGGAGCAGTTGTAGCCACTTTTGGCGTTATTTTGCCATCATTTATTATAATTATCCTTGTAGTAGAGCTATTAAAAGGGATAGGAGATAATAAATATGTTGAAGGAGCTCTTTTGGGAATAAAAGCTGCAGCCGCAGGGCTGATAGCTTTTTCTGCATATAAAGTAGGCAGACAAGTCCTAACAGGAAAGTTTCAGTGGATTATAGCAGTATCAGCCTTTATAGCCATAATTGTTTTTAAAATAAATGCTGTATGGGTAATATTATCAGGGATTATTGCAGGAATTATATATGACAAGATAAAAACAAAAAAAACAGGGGGAGGTGAGTCCACGTGATTTATCTTCAGTTGTTTTTTATATTTGCAAAGATTGGTGTCTTTGGATTTGGCGGTGGAATGGCTATGCTGCCCATGATATATCAAGGGGTTCAGCAATTTGGCTTAATGTCTTACGATGAATTTTCTAATTTAGTGGCCATATCCCAAGTCACACCGGGCCCGATAGCGGTTAATGCGGCAACATACGTAGGCTATAATTCGGCAGGTGTTTTAGGGGCTGTTTGTGCAACCTTAGGAGTAGCTCTGCCATCATTCTTATTAGTAACACTTGTTTCTTATTTTATTGAAAAATTTAATGAAAATAATACTATAAAGGGAGCGTTTAATGGGATTAGACCTGCAACAGTTGGCCTTTTAGGTTCGGCGGTTATTTTGATGGGACAGACGGTTTTTGTATCAACTAATATAATCCCCTTTTTAATTTTTGGAATGACCATATTGCTTGTTTGGAAGTTTAAAATAAGTCCAATAGTTATTGTTTTTATAATGGGAATAATAGGAGCTTTATTATGTGGGTAGGTGGAGTAAGAGTAATATTACAAAATGAAGAAAATCAAATTTTGATGGTAAAACAACACCATGAAGGAAGAGATATTTGGATGGTACCTGGTGGGGCTATTGAAGACGGAGAAACGTCAATAGATGCTGCGATTCGTGAAGTTAGAGAGGAAACAGGACTTGAAATAGAAATAACTGGTGTTGCTTGGCATGTGGAGGAGGTTTCTGAAAAGCGTGGACAGAGATTTGTAAATTACATGATTGGAAGAATTATCTCTGGAAAGCTTGAATTGGGAACCGACCCCGAACTGGCAAATAATAAACAGGTATTGCGTGAAGTCAAGTTTATGTCAAAAAACGAAATTGGTAATATTGAACACATACATCCTTCTTTTTTCAATGATGAAATATGGGATATATTAGACACAGAACCTAATGGTATGACGTATTATAGGTTAAGATAAATTAATTACATAAAAAAATGAGAGGATAAGAATATGAAAAAATTAAAAATTGAAATGGAAAACGGCGGAATAATGACAGGGGAGCTTTACGAAGATGTTGCTCCTGAAACAGTAGCAAATTTTGAAAAATTAGCTAATGAAGGTTTTTATAATGGGTTAACTTTTCACAGAGTAATCCCTGGCTTTATGATTCAAGGAGGATGTCCTTTGGGAACAGGGACAGGTGGTCCTGGATATAATATTAAAGGCGAATTTACAGGAAATGGATTTAAAAATGATTTAAAACATACAACTGGAGTTTTATCAATGGCAAGATCTATGATGCCTAATTCTGCCGGATCACAGTTTTTCATAATGGTAGCTGATGCACCTCACCTAGATGGACAGTATGCTTCTTTTGGTAAGATTACTGAAGGTATGGAAGTTGCTCAGGCTATAGTAAGTGTAAAGACTGATAGAATGGATAAGCCTCTAGAACCACAAGTTATAAAGAATATTACAGTTGAGTAAAAATATTGTTAATTTTTTGACTGAACGTGTTTTTTTGGGGTATATATTAAGTTAATATTAATTAGAGAAACAGGGAAGGTAGAGACTAATGGCATTCTTTAAGGAAGTTAGCGAAGATATAAAGACAGTATTAATAAAAGACCCAGCCGCACGTAATGGCTTAGAAGTATTATTATGTTATCCAGGCATTTGGTCATTAATTTTGCACAGACCAGCAAATTGGTGTTATAGACATCATTTAAAAATGATTGGTAGAATCATTTCACAACTGACTAGATGGTTTACCGGAGTTGAGATACATCCAGGAGCGGTTATTGGAAGAAGATGCTTTATAGATCATGGAATGGCTGTGGTAATAGGAGAGACTGCTGAAGTTGGAGACGATGTAACTATTTATCAAGGAGTTACATTGGGCGGTACAGGTAAAGATACAGGGAAAAGACATCCTACCATTGGAAATAGGGTTATAATAAGTTCGGGAGCCAAAGTCCTAGGCCCTTTTAGAGTAGGTGATGATGTGAAAATTGGAGCCGGCTCAGTGGTATTGAAAGAGATCCCATCAGGATGTACAGTTGTAGGAATACCAGGTAAGATTGTAAAACGTTATGGAGAAAGCACTGCTGATTTAAATCAGGTTAACCTTCCGGATCCAGTTGCAGTAGAGTTAGAGTGCTTGCGTAAGAGAATCGTGTTGCTGGAAAAAAAGCTTAATCAGAGAGGAAAAGAAGATGAAGATATATAATACACTGACAAGAAAAAAAGAAGAATTTATTCCTATAAATGAAGATTTGATTACCATATATGTATGTGGGCCTACAGTGTATAATTATTTCCATATTGGGAATGCAAGACCTTTTGTAGTTTTTGATACACTTAGAAGATATTTCGAGTATAGAGGGAATAAAGTGAAGTTTGTACAGAACTTTACAGATGTTGATGATAAGATTATTAATAAAGCAAGAGAAGAAGGCATCAGTGCTTCTGAAGTATCGGAAAAATATATAGAAGAATACTATAAAGATGCAGCTGCATTAAATGTTAAGAAAGCAGATGTTCACCCTAAAGTTTCAGAACACATACAAGATATTATTAACTTTGTAGATACCTTAATTAAAAAGGGATATGCTTACGAGGTTAATGGAGATGTGTATTTCTCCACTAGAAAATTTGATGAGTATGGGAAGCTTTCTAAGCAGAATATAGATGACTTAGAGGCTGGAGCAAGAATTGCTGTTGGTGAAGTAAAAGAAGACCCTCTTGATTTCGCACTTTGGAAAGCTAGAAAAACAGAAGATGAAATCGCATGGGAGTCTCCATGGGGAATGGGAAGACCGGGTTGGCACATTGAATGCTCTGCAATGTCAAAAAAACATTTGGGAGAAACTATTGATATTCACGCTGGAGGACAGGATTTACAGTTCCCGCATCATGAGAACGAAATTGCTCAATCAGAAAGCTGTAATGGCGTTCCTTTCGCAAAATATTGGATGCATAATGGATATATTACTATTGACAATGAGAAAATGTCAAAATCCAAGGGCAATTTTTTTACAGTAAGAGACATATTAAAAGAGTATGATGGAGAAGTCATGAGATTTTTCTTACTGTCCGGACATTATAGAAATCCTATAAACTTTAGCGACTCATTAATGGAGCAGGCGCAAAATGGTCTTGGCAGAATGCATAATTGCAAGGAGAACTTACAGCATCTTATAGACCATGGAAGCGAAGCAATGACGGAAAAGGAAAAAGAAGTTCTAATTGGATATGATAAGTATCGTCAGGAATTTATTAGAGTTATGGATGACGATTTAAATACTGCTGATGCAATTAGTGCTATTTTTGAGCTGGTAACCGAAATCAATACTGCTATAAAGGATGGAGCTTCTAAAGAATTTGCGAAGAAATCATTAGAAACTCTAATGGAGCTTGCAACAGTTTTAGGGCTTATGCAAAATCAAGAAGATACAGTTATTGATCCTGAAATCCAAGAACTTGTTGCACAAAGACAGGAAGCAAGAAAGGCAAAGAATTTCGCAAGGGCCGATGAAATCAGAGAAATACTAAAGAGCAAAGGAATTACTTTGAAAGACACCCCTCAAGGAGTTCAAATAATAAAGGAATGAGTAAAAAAATAAATCCAAAGGAAATTAATACGACGGCATTGGCTTATATAGGCGATGCCGTTTATGAGATATACGTTAGAAAACACGTTATGGAAACAGGGCAGTTTAACGCAGACAAACTCCATCAGATGGCTGTTAAATATGTTAGAGCTGATGGACAGGCTAAGGCTGTAAAGGAACTGATTAGAGAAGTACTAGATGAAGATGAAACAAGGCTTGTTAAACGAGCAAGGAATCATAAAACAACATCTAAACCGAAAAATGCAGATCCTGTTATTTATAAATTAGCGACAGCTTTTGAGGCTCTTGTAGGGTATTTATATTTGGAAGAAAACTGCCAAAGATTAGAAGAAGTGATAGAGTTTGCTTTTTTGGCTATTGAGAGGGGAGAATAATAATGAGTAAAGCAGACATATTATTTGTAAATATGTGTAGCGATATATTAAATAATGGTTTTTCAACAGAAGGACAAGAGGTTAGGGCAAAGTGGGAAGACGGCATGCCGGCCCATACAATAAAAACTTTTGGAGTGGTAAACAGGTACAACCTGCAAGAGGAATTCCCTGCTTTAACTTTAAGACCTACTGCAATAAAGTCAGCTGTAGATGAGATGCTGTGGATCTGGCAGAAAAAATCCAATAATATAAAAGATTTAAATAGTCATATTTGGGATCAATGGGCTGATGAAAATGGATCCATCGGAAAAGCATACGGATATCAGCTTGGCGTGAAATACAAGTTCCCACATGGAGAGATGGACCAGGTTGATAATGTTTTATGGCAACTAAAACACACACCATACTCAAGAAGAATTATGACTAATATTTATAATTTTGATGATCTGATGGAGATGGGACTTGAGCCTTGTGCATATAGCATGACTTTTAATGTTACAGGCAACAAGCTTAATGGAATTCTAAACCAGAGATCTCAGGATATTTTGGCAGCGAATAATTGGAATGTCGTGCAGTATTCCGTTTTACTTCATATGTTTGCACAGGTCAGCGGGCTTGAGGTTGGTGAACTGGTACATGTAATTGCTGATGCACATATATATGACAGACATGTAGAGATAATAAAGGAACTTATAGAGAGAAAGCAATATAAGGCTCCAAAGTTTAGGCTAAACCCAGACGTAAAGGACTTTTATGATTTTACAATTGAGGATATCATTATAGAAGATTATGAAAAAAATCCACAGATAAAAAACATACCAATAGCTATTTAGTTAGAAGGTTTTGGAGGTGAAAAATGAATATCATTGTTGTTGTTGATAAAAACTGGGCCATTGGAAGAGATGGCGGACTTCTTGTTCATTTGCCGGGGGATTTAAAATATTTTAAAGAGAGAACCGAAGGGAAAACAGTAATTATGGGAAGGAACACTCTAGAGAGTCTTCCGGGTAAAAAGCCTCTTCCTAATAGGGATAACATAATTATGACAAGGAACCAAGAATATAAAGTTGAGGGAGCAAAGATCGCTCATTCTATGGGTGAGCTTGCTAAGATTTTGGAAGGCTACAATAAAGAAGATGTTTTTATCATAGGGGGAGAGAAAATATATAACCAATATTTCCCTTACTGTGATACCTATTATGTTACTAAAATATATGAAGAGTATGAAGCTGACAAACATTTTTATAATTTAGACGAAATGTCTCAGGTAGAAGTTGTATGGCAAAGTGACATAATGGAGGAAAATGGGACGAAATATCAGTTTTTTAAATATAAAAGAAAGTAGAAAATAAATTATGGCAGTAAAAAAAGGAAAGAATAAACGAGACTGGTCAGAAATAAACGGCAAAAAAGGAAAAAGATATGTAGCCGATAAAATAGAAAGCAAGCCTAAGCATAGAGCTGGTTCTCCAACGAGAAAAAAAGAAAGCCATGAAGTATGGGGTTTTGATAAAGAAGAGTATATTGAAAATCCCAATATGTTAATTGGTAGAAACCCTGTTATAGAAGCCTTGAAAAATGATAGGGAAATTGACAAATTGATTATTGGTAAAGGGGCAGAGGGTTCAATAACAAAAATAATAGCTATGGCCAGAGAAAAAGGTATTGTAATTCATCAAGGAGACAAGGTTGCCTTAGATAGAATTGCAGGAGGCAGACCCCATCAGGGTGTAATTGCCTATGTTTCTCCATATAACTATGCAGAAATGGAAGATATTTTTGCAAGGGCAGAAGAAAAAAATGAGGATCCTTTCATTATTATTTTGGATAATCTAGAAGACCCCCATAACCTTGGAGCTATTATGAGAACTGCAGAGTGTGCGGGAGCCCATGGAATTATTATTCCTAAGCGACATGCTTGTGGTATCACAGAAATTGTTGCAAAATCATCGGCAGGTGCTGTTGAATATATGCCTTGTGTAAAAGTGACTAACATATCACAGACTATTGAAGAATTAAAGGAAAAAGGTATCTGGGTATGTGCCTGCGATATGGGAGGTAATTTATATTACAAACAAGATCTTAAAGGGAAGATAGCCCTTGTAATAGGAAGTGAAGGCTTTGGTATAAGCAAGCTTGTGAGAGAAAAATGTGACTTTATAGTATCCATGCCTATGGTAGGAAAAATAACATCATTAAATGCATCAAATGCTGCAGCGGTATTAATGTATGAGGTAAGAAAACAAAGAGATGTCCAATAAGATGAATTTATTAAATGGGATAGATGAGCTAAATGTATTAACAGATGAGACTTTAGTAAAAATGGCCCAAGAAGGCAGCCTGACCGCAGAAGAATATTTGATTGAAAAGTATAAAGGTATTGCAAAAAATAAAGCTAAGATATATTTTATTACAGGTGCAGACAACGAAGATGTTGTGCAAGAAGGTATGATTGGAATATTTAAAGCAATTAGGAGTTTTGATAAAGACAAAAACTCCACCTTTAAAACTTTTGCGGAGCTTTGTATTACTCGCCAGATAATAACAGCAATTAAAAATGCTAATAGACTAAAACATCAACCTTTAAACCAGTCTGTATCCTTGAATACTGTAGAAACTGAAGATGAAGATAAACCGGGTCTATATGAAACTTTGCCAGCAAAGAATGATGACGATCCAGAAACATTATTGGTTATGAAGGAAATAGTAGATTATTTAATTGAAAATGAAAATGGAATTTTTAGCAAGTTTGAGAATAAGGTTTTATCTGAAAAATTAAAGGGAAAAGACTATAAAGAAATAGCAAATGAGCTCCACAAAAAACCTAAAGTAGTTGATAACGCATTGCAAAGGATTAAAAAGAAAATAGGTGTATATTTAGATTATTAGAATGCGTCAAAACATTGACATTTTAGTAAAAATATAGTACGATTACAATAATGACGTGCTGTTGTAGCTCAGTAGGTAGAGCACTTCCTTGGTAAGGAAGAGGTTCGGCAGTTCGAGCCTGCTCAACAGCTCCAAATTAAAAAGAAATATTGTATGCATAAGCAAACAAAGGGAGGAAAATAAAATGGCAAAACAAAAGTACGAGAGAAATAAGCCACATGTAAACATTGGAACAATCGGTCACGTAGACCATGGTAAAACAACATTAACAGCTGCAATCACAAAGACATTACAGCAGAGATATGGACTTGGTCAGAAGGTTGACTTTGACATGATTGACAAAGCACCAGAAGAAAGAGAAAGAGGTATTACAATTTCAACATCTCACGTTGAATATGAAACACCAAACAGACACTATGCTCACGTAGACTGCCCAGGCCATGCTGACTATGTAAAGAACATGATCACAGGAGCAGCACAGATGGATGGAGCAATCCTAGTATGTGCAGCAACAGATGGTCCAATGCCACAGACAAGAGAGCACATCCTGTTATCAAGACAGGTAGGAGTACCATATATCATCGTATTCTTAAACAAATGTGATATGGTAGACGACGAAGAATTACTTGACTTAGTAGAAATGGAAGTAAGAGAACTATTAGACGAGTATGAATTCCCAGGAGATGATACACCAATCATCAGAGGATCAGCGTTAGGCGCATTAGAAAATCCAGAAGGACCATGGGGAGATAAGATTGTAGAACTATTCGAAGCAGTAGACTCATATATTCCAGAACCAGAAAGAGATAACGATAAACCATTTATCATGCCAGTAGAAGACGTATTCTCAATCACAGGAAGAGGAACAGTAGCTACAGGAAGAGTAGAAAGAGGAGTTCTAAACGTAGGAGACGAAGTAGAAATCATCGGACTATCAGAAGAGAAGAGAAAAGTAGTAGTAACTGGAGTAGAAATGTTCAGAAAGCTATTAGACCAGGCAGAAACTGGAGACAATATCGGAGCACTATTAAGAGGTGTTCAGAGAAGTGAAATCGAAAGAGGTCAGGTATTAGCAGCACCAGGAACAATTCATCCACATACAAAGTTCAAAGGACAGGTATACGTATTAAAGAAAGAAGAAGGTGGAAGACATACACCATTCTTTAATGGATACAGACCACAGTTCTATTTCAGAACAACAGACGTAACAGGAGATTTACAGTTACCAGAAGGAACAGAAATGTGCATGCCTGGAGATAACGTAGTAATGCAGATCTCACTAATTACACCAATCGCAATCGAAGAAGGATTAAGATTCGCTATCAGAGAAGGCGGAAGAACAGTAGGTTCTGGTGTAGTAACTGAA
>JAWRJF010000101.1:0-14383 GCA_040307645.1 Anaerovoracaceae bacterium
CTTAAAATATCATAAACCATAAAATTTAACATCACTTATTTGACTGAGATCAAATAGCAAAACTGGACGCATAAAAATGCGTCCAGAAAGTCAATTTTTTTATTAAATTGTGTGTCACCCCAACATTTGACACAGAGCCAATAAAAACCCTAGGATTCATATTGAACCCTAGGGTAAATTAACTCTTTAGACAAACAAATAGCATGTCTTTAAGTGTTTATTTATTTTGTTGTAGCGTCATATAGCTCTTCAGCTTTATCCCACTCAGCAATGATTTCAGGGATTACTTTGTATAAGTCGCCTACAATACCGTAGTCTGCAACTTCAAAGATAGGAGCATCAGCATCTTTATTGATTGCAACAATGATGTCTGAAGTCTGCATACCAGCTAAATGCTGGATAGCTCCTGAAATACCACAAGCGAAATAGATTTTAGGTTTTACAGTTGTACCAGTCTGACCAACCTGGTGTGAGTGGTCGATCCAACCAGCATCAACAGCTGCTCTAGAAGCACCAACAACACCGCCAACTTTATCAGCAAACTGCTTCATGATTTCAAATCCTGAAGCATCGCCAAGTCCTCTACCACCTGAACAGATGATTTCAGCATCAGTTAATGATACCATTTCTTTTGCGGACTTAACAATTTCTACGATGTGAGTTCTGATATCAGCTGCAGTAATTGCTGGTTTAATGTTTACGATTTCACCAGTTGCACCCTCAACCTTGTCTCTCTTCTGCATTACGCCAGGACGAACTGTTGACATCTGAGGTCTAGTTCTAGGGCAAATGATAGTAGCCATTAAGTTACCACCAAATGCAGGACGAGTCTGTTTGATACCTGTTGAAGGATCGTTAGGATCTAAAGTTGAAGTATCTAATGTAGTATTCTTTTTAGCGAAATCAATGTAGCTTGATACTTTAACATCAAGTCTTGTACAGTCAGCAGTAAGACCTGTATTACATCTTGCTGCAACTCTTGGAGCTAAGTCTCTACCAATGTGAGTAGCACCGTAAAGAACGATTTCTGGCTTGTACTCATCGATAGCATCAGTTATTACTTTAGCATATCCATCAGTTGTGAAGTTCTTAAGAAGTGGATCCTGGATCATGTAAACTTCTTCAGCACCGTATGCGAAACATTCTTCAGCTAAGTGATCAATTTCATCACCTACTAAAAGAGCACATACTTTTGTATCTTCACTGATTTCTTTTGCAAGTCTGTAGCCTTCTCCAATTAATTCAAGAGCTACATTCATTAATTTTCCATCTCTCTGTTCTGCAAATACCCAAATGTCTTTATATGCACTTAGGTCAACTGCTTCTTCTTCAGCCGTCTTTTCGATAGCATCAAAAGGGCACTTTGCAATACAAACGTTACATGCTGTACATTTTTCATTGATTACAGCAATTTTGTCTACCATGTCGATTGCTTGGAAAGGGCAAGCCTTAACGCAAATCTGGCATCCTTTACATTTATCTTTAATTACTTGAATAGCCATTATTTTCTCCTCCTCCTTATTAGATTACATGCTTACCTTTTAGGTTAACTAAAAGTGCGTCAGCTAAGTCTTTTTCTGTGTCAGCTTCAATCATAATGCCTTTTCCCTTTGGAGCAGGTGTGAATGATCTGAATACATTTGTAGGGGATGCTTCAAGACCAACCATAGTTAAATCTACTTCAATGTCTTTCGCATTCCATACTTTCATTTCTTTCTCAGCAAAAATGCCCTTCATTTTCATGTATCTAGGAGTATTTAATTCTTTTATAGCTGTTAGCATGCAAGGAGTCTGAAGTTTGATAATTTCATATCCATCTTCTAACTGTCTCTTAACAGTGATATCCTTCATGTTATCTGCGATTTCAAATTCTTCTACATAAGTAACCTGTGGTAAGTCTAATTTTTCTGCAATCTGTGGTCCAACCTGTGCAGTATCTCCGTCGATAGCCTGTCTACCAGCAAAGATTAGGTCGTAGTCGCCAATTTTTTTAATTGCAGCTTCTAGTGTATTTGAAGTAGCCCATGTATCTGAACCACCAACAGCTCTATCTGATACAAGAACACCTTCGTCTGCTCCCATTGCTATACATTCAAATAATAAATCTTTAGCCTGTGGAGGTCCCATTGTTACAACTGTAATATGTGTATCAGGATATTTATCCTTAATCTTTAATGCTTCTTCTAAAGCGTTAGCATCATCATGGTTTAATATGCTTGGAACGCCATCTCTAATTAGAGTTCCAGTTTTAGGGTTAATTCTAATAACGTTAGTATCTGGAACTTGCTTTGCGCATACAATAATTTTAAATGCCATATCTATTCTCCTCCTTCTCCTTATTTTCCGAATGTAGTAGCTGCTATAACAATCTTCTGAACTTCTGAAGTTCCTTCATAGATTTCAGTAATCTTAGCGTCTCTCATCATTCTTTCTACTGGGTAATCCTTAGTATATCCATATCCACCATGGAACTGAACACACTTAGTAGTAACAGCCATTGCAGTTTCAGCAGCGAATAATTTAGCCATTGCTGAAGCTTCACTGTAATTTAAGTGCTTATCTTTCATGTCAGCAGCTTTGTAAATTAAAAGTCTTGCAGCTTCAATTCTAGTCTTTAAGTCAGCCATTTCAAACTCAAGAGCCTGCATCTGTGATAATTTCTTACCAAACTGCTTTCTTGCTTTCATGTACTCAACTGTTACATCAAATGCTCCCTGTGCAATACCTAATGCCTGTGAAGCAATACCGATACGACCACCATCTAATGTTGAAAGAGCAACTTTAAATCCGTCTCCAACATTTCCTAATAGTCTATCCTTAGGAATTACGCAATTCTGGAAAATAAGTTCAGTAGTTGAAGATGCGCAAATACCCATCTTGTCCTCTGTCTTACCGATTGAGAATCCTTCATCGCCTTTTTCAACGATAAATGCACTGATTCCGCCTCTTGTTCCTTTTTTCTTATCTGTCATAGCCATTACAACGAAAACATCAGCATATCCACCATTAGTGATAAATACCTTAGCTCCGTTTAAGACCCATTTGTCATCTACTAATTCAGCTCTAGTCTGTTGTCCACCTGCATCAGTACCAGCGTTTGGTTCAGTAAGACCAAAAGCACCTAATTTTCTTCCGCTTAATAAGTCTGGAAGATATTTTGCTTTCTGCTCATCATTACCCCAGTTAAAAATTGGCCAGCAGCAAAGTGAAGTGTGTGCTGAACAAATTACACCTGTTGATGCGCAAACTCTTGATAATTCCTCTACTGTGATAGCATAAGAGATGTGATCTCCACCTGCTCCACCTAACTCAGTAGGGAATGGAATGCCAAGTAGACCATACTTAGCCATTTTTTCTACAGTTTCAACTGGAAATCTGTGTTCCTTGTCGATATCTGCAGCTAACGGTTCAACTTCGTTAACGGCAAATTCTCTTACCATTTTTCTTACGAATTCTTGTTCCTTCGTTAGTTGAAAATTCATGTAAATGCCTCCTTAAATTATAATAACGGTCCCCTTTGGGGATTGTTTTTTAACCGTGTTACATTTTGTTATCCTCAATTATGGGTATAACAGCATACAATAATAGTAAAACACTTTTAGAGAGTTTTTGCAAGACATTTTTATGTTTTATTCCAATAAAATGTCGAATAGAAAGTGATTTTATCATATGTCTTCCTATTCGACCATTTTTTCCCTCATACTATCTATGGCCTTTTTCTCTATTCTCGAAACCTGCACCTGAGAGATCCCCATTTTTTTTGCTATTTGCTGTTGTGTCATGTCTTTATAATATCGCAATACTATAATATTTTTTTCTCTATCTGTTAATTGACACAGTGCGTTCTTTATCAATATCATGTCTAGTCTTTTTTCAGGGCTTTCAGCTTCAGATCCCTTTTCCTTAAAATCTCCCTCCACCACAAGGTTCTCAAAGCTTATGACGTTGCTCATGGTGTCTTCTGCTTCAATTAATTCTAAAACTCTCTCTATGGAAATCTCCATTTCGTCTGCAATCTGACTGATTTTAGGCTGGCAGCCCATTTTGTAGGAAAGGGATTCTTCTACACGTTTTAATTCTTTTATTTCTGTCTTAATACTTCTGCTTACTTTTATCCGTCCGTCATCCCTAATATATCTTTTGATTTCCCCCATTATCATAGGAACAGCATAGGTGGAAAACATTACATCATAACTTGTATCAAATTTTTCTATTGCCCTTAAAAGTCCCATGTATCCAATTTGCAAAAGATCGTCAAGTTCATATCCTCCACCAACAAACTTCAATGCTATTTTTTTTACTAAGCCTGTGTTTTGTTGAACAATCTGTTCTTTCGCTTCTTTATCTCCATTGTTTGCTTTTTCAATAAGTAAATATGTATCTGCTTTTGGTACTGGAACATATTTAGAAGCCATAACTATTATCTATTTTTTTAATCAGTGTAACAGCTGTCCCTTTGCCCACTTCTGATTCTACTAGTATTTTATCTGTAAAACTTTCCATAACGGTAAAACCCATGCCCGATAATTCTTCATTTTTTACTGTGGAAAACATAGGCTCCCTTGCCTTCTCTATATCTAAAATACCCTTGCCATAGTCAATTATCTTAACCGACATACATTCACTAGATACAGCTCTCATTTCTAACCTTATTTTACCGCAGCCTTTCTTTTCATACCCATGAATTATAGAATTACTTACTGCCTCCGAAACCGCAGTCTTAAGTTCCGTTAATTCTTCTACTGTAGGATCAAAAAAGGCCATATATGACGAAACAATAGCTCTTGCAAATCCTTGATTTTCCGGAAGAGCTTCAAACTCCATTACAATTAAGTTTTCTTTCATTTTAATACCTCCTATTTTGATTCAAAGGAATATATGGCTTCAGCTCTGTTTCGTTTATATTCAACTAGAGAAAAAACCCCTGACATATATAGAATCCTTTTTACATATTCATCGCAGCCACATACCAATACCCTGCCATCTCGCTCATTTATTTTCTTATATCTACCAAGTACCATACCTACTCCGGAGCTATCCATAAATGTTACATTTTCAAAATCTAAAATGAGATTTCTAGCAGAGTATATTCCCATAGTCTCATCAATATCATTTCTAATTTTCTCTGCTATGTGATGATCTATTTCTCCTGAAAGACCTGCTACTAAAACATCACCTTTTATTTCAAACATTGTTTCCATAATAAAACCCCCTTTTCTCAATTATATATCCAAACTGTCTGCTTGTCCTTAAGAGAAAAAGGGGTTATTCTTCTATTTTTGTCGAATTAGAATAATTTTATTTATTCTGGGAATATATTTATAATTTCTTTTGATTCAATGGCCTTTTCAATTAGTCCCTCAACATCTAGCTTGCTCTCTGACTCAATAATTCTGTCTAGCTTAGGCTTGGTGGTAGGGTGTTTAGGTAAAAACACAGTGCAACAATCTTCGTAAGGTTGTATGGAGGTTTGGAAAGTGCCTATTTCCTCCGCTTTTTCCATTATATCTACTTTATCCATTGCAATAAGGGGCCTCATTACAGGCATTTTTACGGAAGCATCGGTAACTACCAAGGCTTCTGCTGTTTGACTTGCAACCTGACCTAAATTCTCTCCTGTTATAAGCATCATTGCTCCTGTGTCTTCTGCTACTCTTTCAGCAATTCGCATCATAAAGCGTCTTACCAAAATAGTTGTTTCATCTTCAGGGCAATTCTCTACGATTTTTTCTTGAATAGGCAAAAGATTTATAACATGCATTTTGAATCTACCGCAGTAACCTGCAACAATTTTTGCAAGTTCTTCAACTTTTTCCTGAGCACGTTGACTTGTGTATGGATATGAATGGAAATGTACAGCCTCGATTACCATTCCTCGTTTTGCCATCATCCATGCAGCTACAGGACTGTCAATGCCACCTGATAAAAGCACCATTCCTTTACCATTTGTACCAAGAGGAAGTCCTCCAAAGCCAGCGATCTTTTGTTGGTAAATATAGGATTTATCATGTCTAACGTCAACGAAAAGCAAGCAATCTGGGTTATGAACATCAACCTTAAGAACTTTACAGCCTTTCAAAATCTTCGCACCTATTATTCTTCCAATATCTGGAGATTTTACCGGGAAATTTTTATCAGCTCTTTTTGCTTCCACTTTAAATGTCTTATACCCTTTTTCTTCTATTAATTGCATCATGTATTTTACTGCTGCCTCGCCTATCGCCTCTAAATCACTTTCCGCTTCTATAGCAGGGCTTATTGACGCAACACCAAAAACCTTAGATATTTGTCTTATTATTTTTTCTTTCTCAATAGCCTTATCGCTTCTTACAAAAATAAGGCCTTCATGTCTTTTAACTTCAACATCATCAAATTCTTTTAGTTTTTTTCTGATGCGTTCTACAAGAACTCTTTCAAAATATGGTTTATTTAATCCTTTTAATGCAACTTCACCACATCGTACAATAAAAATGTTTTTTTCGTTCATCTTATCCTCCATTGTTGGCTTTATCTATAGCTTCCTAGCCGTCTAAATCTTCCTACAGCCAGTTTTATCTTATCAATAACATAATCCATCTCTTCTTTAGTATTAAACTCGTTAAAGCTAAATCTGATGGCCCCTTCTATTTCCTTATCTGTTAGTCCCATGGCTTTTAGAACATGGCTTTGGCCCTTTTTATTTGAAGAGCAAGCTGATCCTGTAGATACAAAAATCCTGTCTTGTTCTAAAGTATGCAAAAGCACTTCACCCCTAGTGCCAAGAAAAGAGATATTCAAAACTGACGGTGCAGCGCCTTCTCCTTCAATACTGTTTATCAAAATATCTTTTACCTCTGCCTTAATCCCCTCTAACAGATATTTCCTAACTTCTCCCATGGAGTTTATTCTATTTTCGAAGTTGTTTTCCATTAATTTTATTGCGGTTCCAAAACCTATTATACCAGGCACATTTTCTGTACCAGATCTAATATTTTTCTCTTGTCCACCACCTACAATGTAAGATGGTAGGGTTACCGACTTGTTTATATACAAACCACCTATTCCTTTTGGTCCATGTATTTTATGACCACTTACGGAAATTAAGTCTGCACCAGTATTTTTCATATTTATCTTTCCATACCCTTGGACCCCGTCAGTATGAAACAAAATACCGCATCCGTGATTTTTATTATATTCTTTTCTGATTTCGTCTATTTCTTTTAACGGCATAACTGTACCATTTTCATTATTGACAGACATAACAGATATTAAAATAGTCTTATCATCTATTGCATCCCTAAGTTCTTCTAAATTAATCCGGCATTTCTGGTCAACACCAATATAGACAATTTCGTAATTTTTTTGTTCAAGTCTTTTACATGCTTCAAGGACTGCGGGATGCTCTACTCTAGTCGTTATTATTTTATTTCCCATTCTTTTTTTTGCTTCAGAAATCCCAAATATTACAGTGTTATCTGCCTCTGTTCCTCCTGAAGTAAAGTAAACCTCATCCTCTTTTGCTGACAATGAGGCAGCAAAAATTTTGCGAGCTTCTTTAACTTTTTTTTCTGCGTCAAGCCCTAAACTATGAAGTGACGATGGATTTCCAAAATTCTGTTCCATTGCCTCTATCATCGCCTGGTTCACTTCTCTATACTGCTTGGTTGTAGCACTATTATCTAAATATACAAACATAAATTACCTCTAAATTATTATACTTATCTAGTTTTTAACTCTAAATCACAAAGAACTCCCCATAAAAGCATGGGGAGTTTATCTTTATTTTGCGTAATCTATAGCTCTTGTTTCTCTTACTACATTTACTTTTATCTGTCCCGGGTATTCCAGCTCAGATTCTATCTTCTTAGAAATTTCTCTAGCCAAGAATACAATTTCCTCATCATTCATCTCTTCTGGCCTAGCAATAATTCTTATTTCTCTACCAGCCTGAATTGCAAATGACTTGTCTACTCCTGGAGTAGTATTAGCTATTTCTTCTAATTTTTCCAGTCTCTTTATATAAGCATCCAAGGTTTCTCTTCTTGCCCCAGGTCTTGCTGCAGACAATGCATCAGCAGCTGCAATAAGAACAGCCTCCATACTCTTTGGTTCATAGTCTCCGTGATGAGCTGCCATACCGTTAATAACAGCTTCTGACTCCTTATATCTCTTAAGGACATCCATACCTATATCAACATGAGTTCCTTCAACTTCGTGGTCTAATGCCTTTCCAATGTCATGTAGTAAACCAGCTCTCTTAGCCAGTTTAATGTCTAGGCCCAGCTCTCCTGCCATAAGTCCAGCCAAATGGGCAACTTCTACAGAATGCTTCAATACATTCTGTCCATATGAAGTTCTATATTTTAATCTACCCAAAAGTCTTACAAGTTCTGGATGCAGATTGTGTATTCCTACTTCAAATGTGGCTTGTTCGCCTTCTTCTTTAATAATAGCGTTAACTTCTTTTTCTGCCTTCTCAACCATTTCTTCAATTCTAGCTGGATGTATTCTTCCATCTACAATTAATTTTTCTAGTGCCAATCTGGCAACTTCTCTTCTTACAGGATCAAACCCTGATAAAATTACAGCTTCCGGCGTATCATCAATAATTAAATCAATTCCCGTTAGGGTTTCTATAGCCCTGATATTTCTACCCTCACGTCCTATAATTCTTCCCTTCATTTCATCATTAGGAAGATTTACAACTGAAACTGTGCTTTCTGCAACATGATCTGCGGCACACCTTTGAATTGCTCCAGAGATGATTTCTTTAGCTTTTTTATCTGCTTCATCTTTAGCTTTAGCCTCAATATCCTTGATCATTATTGAAGCTTCTCTTCTTACATCTTTTTCTGTCTCAGCGAGTAAAATCTGTTTAGCTTCCTCTGCAGTATATCCTGAGATTCTTTCAAGCTCTGCAATCTGTTTCTCAATGAAACCATCAAGTTCTTTCTGTTTCTCGATTATACTCTGTTCTTTTCTAGTAATGCTTTCTTCTTTTTTTTCGATGTTTTCGATTTTTTTGTCTAATGATTCTTCCTTTTGAATAAGTCTTCTCTCTGAACGCTGAATTTCCTGTCTGCGTTCTCTGACTTCTCGCTCAATATCGCCTCGCATTTTATGAGCTTCTTCTTTTGCTTCCAATATAATTTCTTTCTTAATTGTTTCGGATTTATTCTCAGCATCAAGAATTAAGTTTTTCGCCTTCTGCTCAGCACTTCCAATGGCTTTTTCGCCAACGTTCTTTCTATATATATATCCGATTAGTAGTCCTACGACTAATGAAACAATTCCGACTAGTATTTTAGCAATTATAGGAGTCATTAAAACACCTCCTTTTCTTTAAATTTTAGTTAAATATGTGTATTTTTCGTAAATTTCTTATTAAATAATGTGCATTACATAATTAAATCTTGATATATTCACACAATATATATTATAATGTTCTTGTGAACATAATGTCAAGAACAAGAGGGGAAAAGAATGAACTATTTTTTAAATTTAATTAAAAACATAGACAAAGTAATTCTTTCAGTAGTAGCCATCCTAGCTGTTATTAGTATTGTAATGATTGGCAGTACTTCTTATGACGGTGGTTTTGTATTCACAAGGGATGTAATTGTACAAACTGCAGCATATATTATTGGCTTTGTAGCCTTAATTGTAGTTTTGTCCATTAACTATACTTTTTTTAATGGTTTAGAAAAATACCTTTATATTGCATCAGTTATCCTGCTCCTCCTAGTTTACATACCCGGTTTGGGTGTTGAAAGCTTTGGAGCAAGGTCATGGATTGATTTAAAGATAACTACATTTCAACCATCAGAAATTGTGAAGATTTTCTTTGTCTTAATTATGGCAGGTTATCTTGATGAACATAAAGATGATTTATATAATTTTAAAGGATTAATTAAGGCCGGCATAGTTGCCGCTCCTATAATTCTAATTGTCCTAAAAGAGGATTTAGGAAGTGCCTTGGTCTTTGCTGCAATATGGGTTGCAATGGTTTTCTTTGCAGGCATAGATTATAAAGTTTTTGCCAAGTTTTTCGCACTATTTTTAGCAGCTATCCCTGTAGCTTATACTTTCCTTGCACCTTACCAGAAAGAACGTATTGAAGCCTTCCTTCATCCTTCTAACTTAAGTCTTCAGGGAAATTATCAAGTGTGGCAATCCAAGGTTGCTATAGGCTCTGGTGGGATCTTTGGCAAAGGACTTTTTAAAGGCACACAAAAGGAATTGGACTTCATACCTGTTCAAAAATCCGACTTTATTTTTTCTGTAATTGGTGAAGAGCTGGGTTTAATCGGAGGTATCGGAATCATTGGTCTTTTTACTATTCTTCTAATAAGACTTACAAAAATAGTCCGAGATGCTGTTGATTTTTATGGTGCATTGATTGTTGTCGGTTTTATTGGAATGTTTGCGTTCCAAATATTCGAAAACATTGCTATGACTATGGGTATTATGCCGGTTACAGGTATAACTTTACCTTTCTTAAGCTACGGAGGTTCGTCAATTATCTCTAATATGATTGCTGTTGCTTTTGTATTAGATATCGGAATGAGAAGTAAAACTATAAACTTCTAAATCTATCGGGGGTTCAAGCTATGGAATTTAATCTAAATCAATATCTAATTGATTTAAAACACATTGTAAATATTGATAGTGGTACAACTAATATTGAGGGCAATTATAAAATTGCCCATTTTTTTCAAGAAAAATTTGAAAAAGAGGGTTTTAAAACAAAACTTTATTCTCTGGGAGAAGAAAAAAGACCTTTGCTCAGTGCTACCTACTCTCCTATTTCTAGCAATAATACTTACGACTTTTTTATGGTAGGACATATAGATACAGTTTTTCCCGATGGTACTGCAACCGTGCGACCATTTACTATTGAAGGTGATAAGGCCTTTGGCCCCGGTACCATTGATATGAAAAGCGGAGCCCTCCTCATATTTTATATAGCAAAGTTTATAAAAAATAGATATCCAGATATTTCTCTTTCTATTGCTCTAAACAGTGATGAAGAAATAGGTTCTAAAGACTCAAAAGATACATTAATTCGTCTAGGGAGCTTATGTCAACGTTGTCTCATTTTTGAAGGTGGCAGAAAGAAGGGACAATTTGTCTACGAAAGAAAAGGTATCGCTAAGTTTAAAATCCAAGTTTCCGGAATGGCTGCCCATTCTGGAACCGCTCCTAAAGAAGGCGCTAATGCTATTGTGCAGCTTGCACACATTGTTACCAGAATAGATAAATTAAACAACTATGAAAAAGGTACGTCTGTAAACGTAGGTATTATTAATGGAGGAAAAGCCTTAAACATAATTCCTGATAACTGTGAAGCTTTAGTAGAAGTACGATATTGGGAAGAACGACAATTAAACCAGATATTAGAATCATTTAGTATATTCGAAAAATATCCTTGTGTAGATAGAACAATTTCGCATATAGATTTAATTAGTCACTACCCACCTCTTCTTTGTAATAAAACTACGGTTAATTTTATTTCCCAGTTAAGAGATTTTGGTTCAAAAAACGGATATACAATTGAATTTGTCAGAGCCGGTGGTGTTTCAGACGGCAATCGCCTTGCTACATTAGGCATCCCTATTATTGATGGTTGCGGGCCGAGTGGGGGATTCCCACATAGTGACAAAGAGTTTTTATCAATAAAAACAGTAGAAAAAAGGTTCAAGTTAATTACTGATATGATTAAGTATGTAAACCTTATTTCTAAAAAATAAAAGCTATACTTTACAAGGATTTTGTAAAGTATAGCCTTTTTTATGCTAGATTAATCGGTCTGCAATTTTGTCAAAATTTTCTTTTATGTAGGTTCCATCTTTTAATATTATAGGTGTACCTAGATTGGTAGATATATGAATGTTTTCATCATATTGAATTATACCAATAAGTTCAGGTCTGAGCATGGAATTAATCTCCTGTATACTTGGCGCATATCCCGATGAAATCAGTTCTGCGATAACTTTATTTAAAACGAAATACCTGTTCTTGATACCTAGTGTCATCAATGCTCTATCCATTGCATCTGCATCACGCAAGGAAGAATATTCTGGTGTCGTTACAATTATAGCTTCGTCTGCCCCTCCTGAGGCAATCACTAGCCCATCTTCCATGCCTGACGGTCCATCAACGATTATAAAATCAAATTGATTTTTCAATTTCTCACTTAAAACCTGCATGTGGAGAGGAGTTAAAGTCCCATCGTCTTTTTTTGGTGCAGAAGCCATAATATAAAGCTGGTCAAAACGTTTGTCTCTTATGAGCGCCTGCTTTATTCTGCACACTCCAGTCATAACATCATATGCATCATATACCACATTATTTTCAAGTCCCATATAAAGATCCAGGTTTCTAAGCCCCATGTCCATATCAACAATTACTACTTTTTTGCCTTTTTGAGCTAAAGTGGCACCCAAGTTGGCCGCAAACATTGTCTTGCCTGTGCCGCCCTTTCCTGATGAAATTAGTATCACTTTGCTCATTACATTACCTCCAAGTCTAATCGAATTTATTGCATTTTATTATTAAAATCAATTGTATTATATTTTTGTTCTGATTCTAGATATTTTCCAATTACTTCTCTAGCAATTGGCGCTGCATTATATGAAGTTCCTCCTTGTACCAGCATAACTACAACAGCAATTTTAGGATCGTCAGCAGGTGCCATAGCAACGGTCCATGCAAAGTTATCATAAGTATCTTTATACCTGTCAATCATTGATTGTGTTACTTTTCCCTTGCTGGCTTTGATTAATGCCATATCTACTGTATTATCTTCGCTAGTATAAGTGTCCGGATCATCTTTCATCAGCTTCTTCATCATTTTTTCCACCTGATTCCAAGATACAGATGAAGTTATACCGGAAAGATGCTGTTTAATATATGAAACCTCATTCTTAGGATTTATTACCCCTTGTTTTTCGGCAGTTCCAGTTTTCGCAGCAACATCAACTGGGAAATTACCAAAGATTCCGGCCAATGTACCTCCTGATGCTACCTTCTTCATGCCTTTTATTACATTCTTCAAAAGATCTGCGTTAGGAAGATTTATAGCTTTTTCTTTTTCTTTTTTGTTTAGGCCTTCGCCTTCAACACCCTTTATAATGCTAACTTGATTTCTGATTCCCTTGTTTCCAAGAGTAGCAATATAATTAGCCATCTGTAATGGTGTGTAGGCATTGTCACCCTGTCCAATGGCAATATTAAATTCATCACCTAGAGTCCATTCTGCCTGATTAAAATATGAATATTTACAAATATCAGCCACTTCTTCTACTTTAGATTTTTTAACGTCAGTTTCTTTATCTACCAATTCTATTAGTTCATCTCTAGATGGATTTTCATATATCCATTCAGTAATAGTATCTAAATTGCTGACTAATTTTTCATAATCATCATATACTTTAGGCGAAAAGAAACTAGCAGCTCTGCTATATAAATCATTCCATAAAGAATTTTTCATGGTTTCCATCTTATTATCAGCAGATGCAAGAGGAGTTATTTCTTCATCAAGCTCTATTCCTGTCGCTTGTCCTAAGCCGAACTCTTTAGCTACACTCATTATTTTATCTACGGATATTGGTTCTTTATAGTTTAAAGACTCTCCGGTATTATAATCCTTGCCTGTACCTATACAGAAAAAGTAATAGTTACATGAATAACCTATACCGGTTTCCATATTTATGCTACCATGACTACCACCGTAATCATTCCAAGCAGAGCATCCCCAGGTTCTGTCGCCAACTTTTATATATCCTTTGTCATTTATATATCTGTTAGGGTTTAATCCACATTCTAAAGCTGCAACAGAAGTTAATGGCTTGAATGTCGAACCCGGCTGAACCGATGCTTTTGTCGCATTATTGTAAAGTGGTGTAGGAGAAAGTAAATCTCTTGGATTTTTGCTCTGAACTGAGGCCCATGCCTTCTCTGAAATACCGTTAGCAAAAATATTCGGGTTGTAATCAGGTGCACTAGCCATAGCCAAAACATCTCCGGTTTTTACATCAAGTGCAACTACAGCACCACTTTCACATTTTCCATAATGAGAGACCCCAATATTACCGTACTTACTCTTGAAAACGCCTCCATATTTTACTGTTTTAATCATTGTCTTTAGAGATTTTTCAGCAGTTTTCTGAAGATCCATGTCTATAGTCAAATAAACATCTTTACCTTTCAGTGGTTCTTCTTCACTTACAGTTGAAATGTATTGTCCACCACTATTTACGGTTATTTTCTTTACACCATCTTGTCCCTTTAATTTAGCCTCATAGGCTAGTTCTATTCCATCTTTTCCAATTAAATCACTTGGGCTGTATCCCAACTCTTTTACGTAAGTTTCGGCTTCACTTTCAGATATGCTACCCATATA
>JAWRJF010000102.1:0-5654 GCA_040307645.1 Anaerovoracaceae bacterium
TCTCAAACCAATCTACTTCACTTTCATTATGTTCTAACGTTTGACTACCATATGAAATTACACTACTCTCAAACTATGTTTCAATACTCTGTTTATTTGTTGCTAGTTTGACTACCATATGAAATTACACTACTCTCAAACAAAAGCGATAACAACAAGCCTAAAAAGCCAGTTTGACTACCATATGAAATTACACTACTCTCAAACCCCCTCGGTAGCGAGTGACATTTCCTTAAACCACCACCCTATCATCAGAGTCAATTATTATATTTTGACTTTTCCCAACAATATACTCCATTTTATAATATTGTTTTTCTGTAATTATTAACATCTGAACCAAACCTTCATTGGGTTTGTTATTTTTAACAGCATTCATAATACCTGCTGCAACTGTCTGATTTAAAGCTAGTTTACAATAAACACTTTGTTGCAGCATTAAAAAACCTTTTTTTATTAAAAAGTTTCTGAACCGTCTATATTCCTTTTTGTTTTCTAAAGTTTCAACTGGTAGATCAAAGAAAACCATTATTCTCATATATCTATAACTCATCTCTATAAAATTTAATTAAAGAAATGTCATTTTCATTAAGAGCATCAAATATACTTCTACAATAAATTTTTATTGCATTATTAATGAAATTACGCTTTCCATTAATTAAAACCTCTTCACTTAGTAAATATACTAATTCTAACTTTTCTTCCTTTTCAAATTTTATTGGAGCCATGTCTACAACTTTTTTATCTACTAAAATTCTAAAAGGCTCCATTAGGTCACATGCTAAATTAAATTGATTAAACATATTATCATGAAATAAGCCTAACTGCGTAATATATCCATTAGCAACAATCTCTCTATTAAAATAAGATAACAATATTCCATATCCATAATTTAACGCCGCATTTATTGAGTTTTCTTCACTTCTAGTAAAGTCCATTCCAAAGATGCAATTGAAATATACTTTTGCAGCATGACCTTCTCTATTAGATTCGTCTCCAAATTCTAACTCTTGAATATACTGAGCAAGCAAATTAGCCTGTTCAGTATATCCTCTTTCCATTAAATGTAACATTTGTTTTCTTATTTTTTCTGCAACTATTTCCGTCCATACAGACTTTTTTACAGAGTATGACCAATTGACTTGTTTTCTTACTTTAATACTTGTATCATGGCTTCCATAGTAAGGAAGTAGTTCTGAGTGAGGGTTATGCTTTTCATCGCAAAAAACAACTTTAATTTTATTTTTTATTAACTCACAGAGAAGTACCGATGTTAAAGAAACTGAAGTTGATTCGATCAGTAATAACCCTATTTCGCTTAAATGAATTTTACTGGTGCCCATCTGCTTACGTATTACAATATAATCAAGCTTATAGTCAAGTTTAGCCTGTCCCGTTACTATTACAGTTCTCCAACTCATATTATAATATCTCTTTATTAACAAAAAGCCCTGTAACGGATTGATTAATTAAAGTAACCTTCATCTTTCCTATTGTGTTCTTATTTATACTTATTTTTCCTGAATTAGCTTTTCCGCCGATGTCTAACAAGTTAGATTTACTCTCGCTATCACACCTTAACATGCTTAATATTTCATTTAATACTTTTGCACATACAGTATCAGAAAGTGATAGAAATATTTCTCTGCCGCTTTTAAGTGTTTCAAGCATATTTGCTGGCCTTGAACAATATAACGGACCTTCTAGTTTTTTACATAAAGCATCATATAACAATACCATATTTTCCTTGGATAGTTTATCATATTTTTCACTAATACAACTAGTTCCACCCTTTTCTAAATATTTTTCTATTAATCTTACTGTTTCAGTATTTTTTTTATCAAGTATTAACTGCATATTCCCTTTTAATAAAGTGTTTTTATCATTTTCACCTCTTATCCTCATAGGGAATCCATCAATAACAAGAAGTGTATTCTTTTTAATTTTATTCTTAAGGATTTTAATATTTTTCATCTTTTTAATATTTTGGCAATATTCCAGAAAAGCGTTTTCATTATGTTCTAGCATATTTGAAATATAAACTGGGACACCAATAATATTTTTTACTCTTTCTCCTTCCTTCTTTCCATCAAACTCTACTTGTGCAAAGTATGAAGTATTAGCCGTTTTATATCCTCCATATTTAGCAGGATCAAGGTCTTTTTTTAATCTCATTATTTTTATGTCTTCAGTTTTTCTTACACTATTTTCATCGAATAGTTTGCCTTTTTCACAATATGTATACTCTGTATAACAAATATCGTTTTTCTCCATTACTTTCCTAACAGTATCAATAGAACCTGCACAATATTCGCCATCTGAATTTCTTGTTCTTGATATTTTCTCGTCACCTTTTTGACTTGGTGCTTTCCAAACACAATTATCTCCTTTGAATACATCATAGTAAAACACCTTATTTATACTATAATTTTTATCATTATTTTCCTTAATCCAGTTTAACGGATTAGATGTAAATTTACTATTAAAAACGTTACCCACAACAATATTTAGATAAGCATCCTTGGCGTGATGAAAGTCATTAATTCTTCTAGACTTAAGCATATTCAATGGTGTCTTTCTAAAGTTTGAAACTAATGCTGCTTTTACATATACAATTTCTGTATCCATATACATTCTATCTAGTAGTTCTGCAACTGCCTTTGAAGACTGCCTGGTCTCAACCAACTGTCTATTTATAAATCCTGCAAGTTCATCTGTTGTAAATTCATCCCGTCTATTTAATCTATCAAATTTTTTCTTTGATATAAAATTATTTTCGTATAGCTGTTTCCAAAAAGGTCTCATTTTCTGTTGAATATCAAAGGATAACATTTCATTATCTTTCTTTGCGTTAATTTCTTTTTTTACTAAAACAAGATTATCAATACTATCATCTTTTATTTTTGATTGAGGATATATATGATCTCTATCCCATTTTAAGTTTGATGACATTAATTCATCTAAATCAATAGGCTCTCCTGTATACATACACCTACCCATTTGGGTATAGTATAAGAATAACTTCATACTGTTAAAGTCTCTCTCATCTTTACTGCTAATCTCTTCGGTCCATTTCTTTACGTCTTCTTTACAGCTTGAATATAAATCTATTAGTTTCTGTTTTCTTGAATTTTTTCGGTTATTATTTTTATCTCTGCGATCCTTACCCTCTTCTTCTCCACGGGCCATCTCAACAAATATTTTGTCCGGAACACAACCCATTATCTTTTTAATTTCTTCTGTAATTTGGATAGTTTGCCAAATTGCTCTTTTATTTGCAGGCGAAACATAAAGATCTTTTATTAAAGCATCATAACTAATTTCTGTTATTTCCCCTAAGACTTCTGCATTAATTTTATCTATTTCCGATTTGAAAGTGAATTTCTTACTTAATAGCTGCATCAAATTGTGGTTTGTATTCCATAAACCATTTAGAATTGTAAAAGATTCTCCAGTTTCTTTATCTATTTCTTCTCTACCTTTTACACCTTTCAAAAACATTTCGGATAAATTACCCCATCCACTATACCTAAGTTTACAGATATTCTTGATTTCCTCTTTTGTTAAAATCTTTGAGTATTTGCTGTCAATAACTTTTTTTAACATATTTTTGTCATCACCGTATATAGTTAACCATTTAATACAGTCTTCAACTATCTCTTTAACCTTATCCTCTAAAATCCTATGACCAAATACCTTTTTTTCAAAGTCAAGATAAGAAGACATTGATGCCTTAAAGTCTTTATCAAATCCACTTAAATCACAGATTTGTAACTGCTCATCTTCCTTTTTTAAATAGTCTAATAATATTTTTCCAGTCACTTTGGTTTTTTTTAGGAATAATTCTTTATAAATGCTTTGCTTTTGAGATACGGTAATGGATCTTCCTCTAATTTTTAAATTATTTAGTTCGTTTAAAACCATAAATTTCGAATACATTAGAGACTGTTTCGGTACAACATATTCCATTGGTAGATATGTGCATTTATTTGTCATACGTTGTATAAATGCTTCATTTGATTTTTCTTCATCAACCTTATCTTTAAAATTCCAAGGATATATTCTCCCCTCTTCTTTTCTAACCACCCATGCATTTGCACCCTCTGCTGTATGTCTATTACTTAAAGGTCCAACATAATAAGGGATTCTAAAAGAAAATATTTGCATTATTTTATCAGATACTGTGAAACCTGATTCATCCTTTTCTTTTAAAAACGGTAAATAGTTACTTGCATTATTTAAAATTTGATATAATTCAATTTTATGAACTTGATTAGGTACTACACCGTTATCTTTACTTCTTTGCAAGGGTAATAAAGACATATTCACTGTTTCATTAACTAAATATTGGTATTGTTTTATATCATCTTGGTCAACTTTCATTTTATTTAATATTTTTCCTAACTCTTTATAAAAGTCTTCCTCCTTGCATTTTTTCACATAATATTTTTTACCATTTTTCTTCATGCTACCTACATAATTTGCATAATTGCATGTGGATTTTTCATTATTAAAAAAATCCTTATATACGCTTTTATCACAATATTTTATGATAAATCTTCTCAAAATTGATAAGTTGTTTTTATGCTTTTCGTATTGCTTCACCTTTGCAAAAGAAATGTAGTTTTCATTATCTAAAATTTCTACTAGAACACTCCAATCATAAAGTGCTTTAATATGATCTAATACGAATGCCTTATCTGGTACTAAACTTTCAAGTGTTGATTTAATATCATCATAATCTATATCTGAAAATTTAAAAGAAGTTTTATCTACTCCCTCTAGTTCTACCATAAATATTTTTTTTACATCGCCCTTATTTCCAACCATTAGTTTACAAATCTCAGTCAATGCAGTCTTTTCTAATTTGATTTCTTCTGGAGTTTTATCTTCTTGTGAAAGATTAAATAATTTTGCTAGCATCTTTGCTTTTGTACTTTTAGCAAAGTTTTTATTCTTTAAGATATTTTCGCATTCTTGTAATTCTTCATCATTCAAATATAAGTCAATATCCAGTTCATCTTTTACCACTAAGATAAATTGGTTTATTGTATTTTTGAAATCTTTTGCATTTTCTAGACTTCCATCTATTAGAAAATGTCCTCTACTTTTTAATATATGGTGTATTGCTAAATAAACGAGTCTAATATCATGTTCCTGCTTATTATTAATTAGTTCTTTCCTTAAATGATATATAGTTGGATACTGATTATAATAATCAACTTCGGCATATCCATTATCCGGAAAAATTGGATGCTTAATTTTTACAGTTTTATCTTCTTCATACAACTTACTTTCATTTAATCTAATAAAAAAAGTACTGTCTATTTTACTTATTTGACTATTAAATAAATCTTGTAATAATTTTATTCGTTGATTTCTCCTTTGCAGTCTGCGTCTTGATGCACGCTTAACTCTTCTTTCAGCGGCAGTCTCACCACTTTCAAATAGTCTAATCCCCCACATTGACTTTTTATTAAATTTGCATAATTCATATTTTTCATTGGTTACTGCCCATCCTACAGAGTTTGTTCCAATATCTAACCCCAAATAATACTTTCCTTCCATTTTCAAATATCCTTTCTAAAATTATTAAAATGTCTTGACAGCTTATTAATTAAGTACTAATATGTAAGTATCTCAATTGACTACTATAT
>JAWRJF010000103.1:0-2996 GCA_040307645.1 Anaerovoracaceae bacterium
TATACACGCTGGTTTTTCTCGAGCAGTGTGTCTTCTATTAACATGTTTAGCTTGTTTTTATCTATTGGAGGTAGAGAAGAAGTAATTTGGCGGTATTGAGATTGATCAAGTATGTCGGCTTCCTCCAATTGGCTTAAGGTATCGTGGAGCCTTAACCATATGCCTACGTCGAGTCCTACTGGAAGTGGAGGGATGATCATGCCGGAATCTGAGAATTCGAACTTGTAGTACGATGATATGCCTGTAGCATTGGCGAGCCCCTGCGCAAGGGCTACCATCACTTTAAAACCGCCAGTGGCGTTCATGATGCATCTGGAGCGTCCAACAGTTTGAACGTCCTTCGCTAGCTGCATTACAAAATTTTTAAGTCCTCTCCTTTGAAATTGGTCAGGATTGTCTGGCGTGAGTTTTTCAATAATTTTTGTTGAAACGTTAACTTTCTTAAAAAAGTGAGGGAGTATTTCACTAAGAATCTTTTCAGTTTCTCGCCCGTCTTCAGTGTCAGAAAGATAAAGACTAATATATGTTGCCTCAATTTCAGAGCCATATTCTTTCAGCATATGGGCTATGCTATTTATTTCTGCCCCACATACACGGTCAAGGGGATCTTTGTTTTTTAGCCACAGGATTGCATTGTGTGGATTCACTTCGGCTCTTTTTAAGTTTTTTATAAGACTTGTGCCACATGTGGTTAAAATTGTGTCCTTCAATAAAATCCCTTCTTTCTTTTTTAGATGCAGGATTGGACAAAACCTATATGGCGAAAAATTGCTCTCTTAACAACACTGCCATCAAGCTGTATCTCATCAATACTTTCTCTTTTGCTGAAAGAATAGAACGGAGTAATGTTTAACTTCAGCAGTTCTTTTTCAAGAGACGACATCAAAAATGGCGCACCTCCTATCATTACATTGTCGGCTCCTTCTTTTTTTGCCACGTTCGCCAGTTCAACAGCTTTTTGGCGAATCTCCAAGGGGCTCGGAAGTGTTTCAAATGTTAGAAGAGAACGAATGGAATTCTTGTCTACAGGTTCAACAACTCCCTGTTTTCTTTGTTCTTCTGTAAGAACGTGCTGTGTCAAGTTTAATATCATGACCATCCCTTCTTTTTAAAGAATGCCTTCTTGCTACTTATATATTTATTATTCAAGTGAAGTTCTCATGACAAAAATAAAAAGAATGCCTTTTGTTATAAAAAATGCCTCAGGCAAATAGTGCTTATTCCTTCTTTTGTCGCTTCTTGCACGGCCTGCCTTAGAATAAAGCGTAATTCCCTGAAATTCCCCGGGTAATCCAGGGATGTAAGATAGCGAATAGAGTCCATGCTAATATGTGAAATTCTGTAAATCCCATTTGTTTTGGGATTAATAGCCGAGTCTTGTAAAAGAAGGCTGATAAGCAATTTCCGGTCAGCGTTTCTTTCTCGAAGAGGGGGTATTTCAATAACGTGATCAAAACGATGTAACAAATCTCTTCTAAATGCATCTGAATTCTTTGCATCCCATTCTCTTAAGGGCTTGTTTGTTGCCGCGACAATAACAGCCGGAGCTGGAACTGGGTTTTCATGATAACCCACGGGAGAAACCAGACCACTATCCATATAGGTTAGCAGTCGGGTTTGATGATATGGATCCATGTCCCCTATTTCATCGAGAAATATGACCTTCCCCCTGTTGCTTATGAGCAGGCCAAAGAGATCGCTTCCTTCCCGCATTCCAGAATAGGCCCCTTCTTTTGCCCCAAAAAGAGTAGTGTCGATAAGATCCTTCGGAATGGCAGAGATGTTTTTGGCGTAAAATGCATCTTCCAGAGTTACGTCGGGAAAAAGGGACTTTGCTATCCATTGTGCCAACATGCTTTTGCCTGTGCCTGTTTCGCCAAGTAAAAGCAGGGAGGGAAGACTTTGTTTCGGGATATTGCATTTTTGTATATCGCTGAATGATTTATATTGATCAAATGATTTTGATTCTCTTTGCATTATTTCATAATTCTCTTCACATACTTTTGCGCTCATGTTTCTTTCAGCAGATTTGATTTCTTCTAATAATTTTTTCATGGAAGGGTCAATAAAAAAACTAAAAAAGGCGGCATGGTTTCGTTCTTCTGGGAGAGATGCTTTCCACTGAATCTTTTTTGAACAGGATTCTTCGGGAAGATGCGCTCTCGAGAATGTTCTATAGACGTTAAGGAGTGTCTTTTGAAAATGGGCAAGTTCATCCAGATCGGTCTTAGAGTCTTCTGTTAGTCCGAGTCGGTTGGCCCGATATATTCCTTCTACCCGCAACCAGGGACTGGTGCAGAGAAGCGCTACAGTATCATCCCAGCAGTTATCAGGAAGAATGATCAGTGCTGAATATGTGGTTCCCCTATTTTTTTGTAAAATGGATTCGAGCTCTTCAGGAACGCCAATTAAAAGAGATCTATCATCTTTCCCTTTTTTACGTAATACGAAAGGCTCTCGAACCGCAGCGAGCTCTGAGCGGCGATCGCTGCTTTCTTTAAGCCTTTTTATGCATTTTTCTACAAGTTTTTTCAGTGAGTTTTCTTCTAGAGCCCCTGGATGCAAAAATATCTTTAGAGGTTCTATTGTGTTCCCATGAGTATTTAAAGGCATTACAACTTCCCCTCCTTAAAATTGCTTTTCCATTGAGATATTTTCTTTTTTTGAAATGTGTCAAAGTTCATTTTTATGTTGAATGTTTTCTGGGGAAGAGTAATGCCGCAGGCCTCAGAAATATCTGTTACAAATTGCTGAAAACGCTTTATTAATATGCAATATTCGTTAAAAAGCCAATCTCCTGTTTTTCCTTCCTGAAGCGAAATTCGTTTTCGAGTGAATAGATCGGGACACTCATGGTGATTAAGACGCGCTTTAAGCCATAGCATTTCAAATTGTTGTGGGAGCCCGTCTCCTCTTCCATCTCCGAAGAAACATCCGATAGGGTAAATTGGTGTTGTTGCTTCTGGAATTACAATCGCCATTCTATGAAAAGCAGT
>JAWRJF010000104.1:0-26861 GCA_040307645.1 Anaerovoracaceae bacterium
TGCTTAAAATATCATAAACCATAAAATTTAACATCACTTATTTGACTGAGATCAAATAGCAAAACTGGACGCATAAAAATGCGTCCAGAAAGTCAATTTTTTTATTAAATTGTGTGTCACCCCAACATTTGACACAGAGCCCATAAAAAAGAGAGGACGTAGAGTCCTCTCCCGTTTAACGCTTTATTAGTCGGCCGTTTAACGCTTTAGTCGGCCGTTTAACGCTTTAGCCGGCCGTTTAATGATTTATTAGCCGAAGTATCTCTTAAGTAAACCTGCGAATGCAGCGCCGTGTCTAGCTTCGTCTTTAGCCATTTCGTGAACTGTGTCATGGATGGCATCAAGATTTTGTTCTTTAGCCATAGTAGCTAAAGCTTTTTTGCCAGCGCAAGCACCAGCTTCTGCTTCTACTCTCATTTCTAGGTTCTTCTTAGTTGAATCAGTTACAACTTCACCTAAAAGCTCTGCAAATTTTGCAGCGTGTTCTGCTTCTTCCCAAGCAGCCTTTTCCCAGTATAAACCGATTTCTGGGTAACCTTCTCTGTGAGCTACTCTTGCCATTGCTAAGTACATACCAACTTCAGAGCATTCGCCCATAAAATTAGCTTTAAGACCATCTATAATTTCTGGATCAACACCTTTAGCTACACCAACAACATGCTGGTCAGCCCATTCGATATTACCTTCTTCCTGCTTTATAAACTTATCTGCAGGCACCTTACAAGTTGGGCACTTTTCTGGTGGTTGATCTCCTTCGTGAACATATCCGCAAACTGTACAAACCCATTTCATAATAACATCCTCCTTTGTTTTTGATCATTTATTTGTCTTAATTGTTGATACCACTCATAAAAAAAATCAAACAAAATATAGTTAAAAAAGCAAAAATATTGCGCGTGAATAAATTTTAAAAAAATCTTTGTGAAGACGCCCAAATAGACAGAATTCTCTTTACTTATTTACTGTGATAGAGTATAATATCTGTTATATATCGTGAAAACTCTGAAAAATTTAGGGTTAAAATTTAGGTTTTTTTAGGCAAAGAGTATGGAAAAGGCCATACAAAAATAGAAAGTTTATCATTAGTTTTGCGATGGACTTTCGTTATTTAATTAGGAGGACGACATATGAAAAAGAAAATGGCAGTATTACTTGCAGTAGTGCTATCACTATCATTGGTCGCAGTAGGATGCGGCGGTGGAAATGGCGGAGGAAGCAGTGCTTCAGGAGTATCAGTAGAAGGAAACACCATAAAAATCGGTGTATTTCAACCAACAACCGGTGAAAACGGTGGCGGAGGGATGCAGGAAGTATTGGGCACAAGATACGCTAATAAATTAAATCCAACAGTAGATATCAATGGAACTACATATGATATAGAATTAGTAGAAGTTGATAATCAGTCAGATAAAGCTGCAGCTGTTACTGCTGCACAGAGCCTTTTGAGTAAAGGTGTTGTAGCAGTAATAGGATCGTATGGGTCAGGAGTTTCAATTGCAGCCGGAGATACATTTGAGCAGGCAGCGGTACCTGCAATGGGTTGTTCCTGTACTAATCCACAGGTAACAGATGGAAAAGACTACTACTTTAGAACATGCTTTATCGACCCGTTCCAGGGAACAGTAATGGCAAACTTTGCAATCGAAGAAGGATATAAAAAAGCTGCTGTAATCATTCAGAATGGTGATGACTATTCAACAGGTCTTGGTGGATACTTTAAATCAGCATTTGTGGCTGCAGGTGGAGAAATGGTGGCAGAAGAGACTTACAATACTAATGAAACAGATTTTAATGCAATTCTAACTAACGTTAAGAAGGCAAAAGCTGATGTAGTATTTATCCCATCATCAATCAATACAGCTACACTTATTATCCCACAGATTGCTGCTAACGGCGTTAAAGCGCAGATTTTAGCAGGAGACACTTGGGAAAATGCATCAATAATTTCCAAGGATGCAGTTGGAGTTAAGTTGTCAACTTTCTTTGATGAAACAGATAAGACTAATCCTGTAGCATCAGAATTCGTAAAAGGATTTAAGGAATATCTAAAGTCAAGTGATAAAAACTTAAACGCTAATGGTGGAAATTCAACAGTAGCAGCAGTATCAGCGTTAGGATATGATGCTTATATGTCAGTATATCACGCACTAGAAAGTTTAGATGGAAAAGACATTGAAACAGTTAATTCCGTTGCAATTAAAGACGCTCTTAAGACTGTAAGTTTTGATGGAGTAACTGGTAGTATTGCCTTCGACGAAAAAGGTGATGCAATAAAAGATATAGCATACATCAAGACAGTTACAGAAGAATCAGTTAAGAGTAAGGAATTCAAGTTCTTAAGAACTCAGACTATTGCAGATAAATAAACAATGGTTGTGAATTAAAAACTAGAAAGCTAAACTATGCGGCGAGGTGATTATAGGCATCTCACCGCATTTATTTATTACAATTAGGAGGCTAACAAACAATGACATTAACAGCGTTTTTACAGTATTGTTTGGCAGGCATTTCGATAGGAGGCATTTATGCTCTTATTGCCATTGGTTATACAATGGTATATGGTATTTTACGTTTGATAAACTTTGCTCATGGTGATATATTCATGATGGCAGCATATTTTATGATTTTTGCCATGGTTGACTTTGCGATACCTTGGTATATATCAATGATTATAATGATCGTAAGTACTATTGCGTTAGGCGTGCTAATAGAAAAACTGGCATATAAACCATTGAGAACTGCACCTAGAATGTCTATAATGATTTCGGCAATAGGCGTTTCGTATTTGTTGCAGAATCTTGCTACATATTTATTTTCGGCATTACCAAAGCAGTATCCATCAATACCTATTCTAAATAAGACAATAACTATTGGTGAGTTGTCTACATCTTTGGTAACATTTATAACACCAATAATTACAATTGGTTTTGTAATTGTTTTGCTTGGAATAATAAAATATACAAAAATCGGAATGGCAATGAGGGCTGTATCTAAGGATTTTGAGGCGGCTCAGCTTATGGGAATAAAAATTAATACAGTAATAAGTGTAACCTTTATAATAGGCTGTTTTTTAGCAGCAGTAGGTTCCATGCTTTACTTTACACCTAGACCTTCAGTATATCCACTAGCTGGATCACTCCCAGGTCTTAAATGCTTTATTGCAGCAGTATTTGGCGGGATAGGAAGTATTCCCGGGGCTGTAATTGGTGGATTTATAATAGGCCTGAGTGAAACCTTCATGAAGGCTGCAGGAATGTCTCAATTTAGTGATGTTCTTACTTTCGTAATTTTAATCGTAGTATTGATGTTTAAACCAACAGGATTGTTTGGTCAAAATTTAGCAGAGAAGGTGTAAATTATGACAAAGAAATCAAAGATTATTTGCTCAATAGTTGCAATTGCTGTGCTAGTTGGTATTTTTGTAGGTGTGGATTTAAACACAGCCTCATCATCAATGCTTCGTACAGTATTGCAATTGAGCCTTATTTATTCACTGGTAGCAGTATCTATGAACTTACTTAATGGTATAACCGGATTGTTTTCATTAGGCCAGGCTGGATTTATGGCTTTGGGAGCATATACATATGCAGTGCTTACAATACCGGTTGTAAAAAAACCCATAGTATATTATCTATATGGTGTGGCTGATGGATTATCCAATGTAGAACTGCCAATAATGGTGGGGCTAATATGTGGGGGCCTGGTGGCAGCACTTTTTGCAGCCCTTATAGGGATACCTGTATTAAGGCTAAAAAGTGACTATTTTGCTATTGCAACCCTTGGATTTGCAGAGATTGTAAGGATTGTAGTCGCTAGTTCACCGCTAAATAAGGTGACTAACGGTTCCTTGGGATTAAACAATATTCCAGGTTACAAATCTTTATTCATAACCTTTATAATAGTTGCAGTATGCATAACAATTATGATACTATTAGTAAGGTCGTCATATGGAAGAGCGTTTAAAGCGATCAGAGAAGATGAGATAGCAGCAGAGACTATGGGAATTGGTTTAGCCAGACACAAACAGATGGCATTTATCATAAGCTCATTCTTTGCAGGAGTTGCAGGTGTTTTATTAGCAATGTTTTTAGGTGCAGTTTCATCGACTACATTTAATATAACAATGACATACAATATTCTTTTAATTGTTGTTATTGGTGGAATGGGCAGCATAACAGGAAGTGTCATCGCGGCTTTCCTTGTTACCTTCGCAAAAGAATGGTGGCTGAGATTCCTTGACATGCCTTTGATTATAGGCACATTCCAGGTTCCGCTTTTTAGAACAGGTTTTAGAATGGTTGTGTTTTCAATAATTCTAATGTTAGTTGTTTTGTTTTGGAGTAGAGGAATCATGGGACAGAAAGAGTTCTCTTGGGATGTGATATATAACTTCTTTAAAAAATTCAAGAAGAAAGAAGGTGTGGCACATGAGTAGTGAAAATATACTAAAACTTTGCGATTTAACGATGCAGTTTGGTGGAGTAGTTGCAGCAAATAATGTTAATTTAGAAGTGAATAAAGGCGAGATTATAGGGCTGATTGGACCTAATGGGGCAGGAAAGACTACAGTTTTTAATGCCATTACAGGTGTATACGAGCCAACCAATGGAGCTATCGAAATTAACGGCAATAGGGTTTTGGAAAATTATCCTACCGGTAAAATGAAAGACTTGTATAATGGTCAGAATGCTGGAAAATATAATAAAAAAATGTCTCTCACACCTGACAAGATAACTAAACTGGGAGTTGCTAGAACCTTCCAGAATATTAGGCTTTTTAAGAACCTTAGTGTTTTCGAAAATGTCCTTATAGCAAAACATATGAACATAAAAGCAGGTGTTTTAGCTGCCACTTTTATGTTAAACTATAAAGAAGAAAAGAAGATGAGAGAAGAGACAATGGAGCTTCTTGAGATTCTTGAGCTAGACAAAGTTAAAGACGACATGGCAACCTCACTTCCATACGGAAAACAGAGACATTTGGAGATAGCAAGAGCTTTGGCAACTGAACCTAAGCTTTTACTTCTTGATGAACCAGCTGCTGGAATGAATCCACAGGAGTCCGATGAACTTATGCATTTCATCGGAAGAATTAGAGACGACTTTGATTTATCAATCTTAATGATTGAGCACCACATGCAGGTAATCATGGGTGTTTGCGATAGAATATATGTATTAGATTACGGAACTTTAATAGCCGACGGCACTCCAAAAGAAATTCAAAATAACAAGAGAGTAATTGAAGCGTATTTGGGGGTGGATGAATAATGTTAAAAATAGAAAATTTACATGTGCATTATGGAGGAATCCATGCGCTACAGGGTATTAATTTAGAAGTTCCAGACAGACAGATTATTTCACTAATTGGTGCTAATGGTGCCGGAAAAAGTACAACACTAAAAGCAATAATGAGCCTGGTACAAAAAACAGATGGCCATATTGAGTTTGATGATGTAGACATAACAAAGATGCAGACAAGAGACGTTGTAAAGCAGGGAGTTGTTCTTTGCCCAGAAGGAAGAAGAGTTTTTCCTGACCTTACAGTGGCAGAAAATCTGGAAATTGGGGCATACTTAAGAAAAGATAAAGGCCAGATAAAAAAAGACAGGGAGTGGGTTTATGAGCTTTTCCCTAGAATGAAGGAAAGACAATGGCAGGCAGCGGGGACTCTCTCTGGAGGGGAGCAGCAGATGCTGGCAGTAGGTAGAGCTCTTATGACGAAGCCAAAGCTTTTGATGTTAGATGAACCTTCATTAGGTCTTGCACCTCTAATTATAAAAGATATTTTTGCTATAATTAAAGAAATAAACCAGGTAGGAGTTAACGTTCTTTTAATAGAACAAAACGCAAAGGCTGCACTTCAGATTTCTGACTATGCCTACGTTATGGAAACTGGTAAAGTAACTTTATCCGGAACAGGCAAAGAACTTTTGGGTAATCCACAGGTTCAAAAAGCATATTTAGGGGAATAAAAGAGAAATTAAAAGATAGGTACGGGTATGATGAGAAAGTTAAGAAAAATAAGTATTGCGATAAGTATTTTATTAATGTTGGCACTCCTTTCTGGCTGTTCAACTTATGATAATTTTAAAGAAGCCTTTTTCCATGAAAAAGGTGCCGAATCTGATACTATTCAGATTGGTGTTTTAGAACCACAGACAGGAAATGACAGCGAAAAGGGAGAACTGGAAATAATGGGGATTCAGCTGGCACACAGCTTATATCCTGAAGCATTAGGAAAGAAAGTTGAATTAGTTTATGCAGACACTCAGTCAAGTATTTATACTACTGAAAGTGCAATTACAGATTTACTGTCTAAGAAACCTGCAGTAATTCTTGGTACTTATGGTGAGGCATGTTCTCTTGTAGCTAGTCAATTTATAAAAGAGGCTAAAGTACCCGCAATTACTATTTCTACCTCTAACCCTTTAATAACAGTAAATAATCCTTATTATTTTAGAGCGGGTTTCCAGGAGTCAAGCCAGGGAACGGCGTTGGCTAAATATGCAGTAGAAAAACTAGAAGCTAAAAAATTTGCGGTGCTAAAAATAGTAGATGATGATTCATCAAGCCCTGTTGCTAAAAAATTTGGTAACGGAGTAAGGTCTTTGACAAATGATAAAGATGCAGTAGTTGCTACAAATGAAATACCACTAGATAAAGCTGACTATACTACAGAGCTGGTTGAACTGGTTGTTTCAGGTGCGGAAGCTGTATTTATGCCAATTTCGTCAATGTCTACATTAGAGGATCTATTTAAGAGAGCAAACGAATTGGGTCTTTATGATATAACTTTCCTAGGAACAAAAGACTGGCATAACGATGAATTTATCAAGCTTGTGAAGAAATACCCTCGTCTAAAAATAGCCATAGCCTCGGATTTCAGTAAAAATGCTAATGTAACGGAAACTACAGAGACTTTTATAAAAGCATATAAAGAAAAGTATGGAGAAGATGCAGTACCTGCTACAGAGACTGCACTGGCTTTTGATGCATATCTTCTTGCACTAAGATCTATAGAGAAGGTAGGCAATGTAAATGGGCAATTGGTTAGGGATTCCCTTGCCAACACAGAAAAATTTAAAGGTGCATCGGGAGAAATTACCTTTAATAAAGTTGGAGACCCTGAGAAAACTATTAATATAGATGAAGTAAGGGGAAACGATTTTGTTTCAATTTATAGTGTTGACTAGTTGCATTTTATCGGACAAATTGTTACAATAAAATACAGACAAATTATTTGGAAACATACGAAAGGATATATAGTAGGATGGAAGAAAAAATCAAACAAGCGTTAGACCAGATTAGACCTATTCTTCAAAGAGATGGTGGGGATATTGAGTTTGTAGAGCTTACAGAAGACAATACAGTTAGAGTAAGACTTCAAGGTCACTGTGCAGGATGCCCGGGAGCAAAGATGACTCTAAAAGGTATCGTTGAGAGAATCCTTAAAGAAAGCTACCCTGAGATTAAAGGTGTAGAATCAGTAGAATAGTTAAAATTAAAAGGGCCCTTGTATAAGAATTTCTATTTCTAGTACAGGCCCTTTTGCTTTTTAGGAGGAAGTCATGGATTATATTAAATATATTGAAGAGTATAAAGATGAGATGATAGAGACATTGTGTCATCTAATATCGATAAAGAGTGTAAGAGAAGAATCTGTTACAACCGATGAAGGCGAAATATATCCTTTTGGCCATGGAGTTCAAAAGGCTTATGAATATACAATGAATAAAGCCAGAGAAATGGGCTTTAAAGTTGAGAATATTGACAACTACGGTGGACATATAGAAATGGGTACAGGCAAAGAGATTATGGGAATAATTGGCCACCTTGATGTTGTACCAGAGGGCGAAGGCTGGGATTATCAGCCTTATGGAGGAGAAATCGTCGATGATATCATATATGGACGAGGTACTACTGACGATAAGGGCCCTGTTGTAGCTTGTCTTTATGCAATGAAAGCCTTAAAAGAGGCTGGGTTTGTACCTAAGCAGAGAATAAGGCTTATACTTGGTCTTGACGAAGAAACTTGCTGGGACGGTGTTGAATATTACGAGAAGCACACAGAAATGCCGGACTATGGATTTACACCAGATGCGGACTTCCCGGCTATTAATGGGGAAAAAGGCATACTTGTTTTTGACATTGCAAAGAAGTTTTCTAAGACCACTGTAAAGGGGTTAGAACTAACAAGTATAAAAGGTGGAAATGCAGCTAACATGGTAGCAGAATATGCCAGAGCAGTTGTGAGAGCTCAGGATCCTGTAATTTATGACAATATAAAGGAATTGGGCAATGAATTTAGAGCAAAGACGGGCTATAAAATTAATTTTAAAGGAGTAGGGAAATCTCTAGAGATAACAACCTACGGGAAATCAGCCCATGGTGCAAGCCCACAGCTGGGGGTTAATGGGATTTCAATAATGATGGAATTCCTAGGAAAATTAAATTTTGTAAATGAAGATGTAAATGATTTTATAGGCTTTTATAATGAGCATATAGGTTTTGATCTTAATGGCAGTAATATAGGATGTCCTTTAGAAGATGAAGCTTCCGGTAAATTAACGTTTAACGTTGGCATCATCGATATGACTAAAGAGGCTGTAAAATTGACTGTAAATGTTCGTTACCCTGTATCATGTACAGAAGAACAGGTTTACAAGGGTATGGAAGCTAATATTAATAAATATAACCTTGGAATAATAAAAGAAAAAAATCAACCACCAATATATATGGATCCGGAAAGTCCGATGATAAAGACTTTAATGGATGTTTACCAGAAACATACTGGAGACACAGATAGTAAACCTTTAGTAATCGGCGGTGGCACCTATGCCAGAATTGCCAAAAATCTTGTGGGATTTGGAGCGGCTCTACCGGGTGAAGAAGACAGAATGCACCAAAAAAACGAGTGTATTTCTATAGATAAACTGATGCTGATTACAAAAATATATGCAGACGCTATATATGGGCTTAGTGAGATAAAAGGGTTATAATTCCCGTTTGAAAATTTGACAAAGGTGTATATACGTATTATAATACGTTAGTAAAATCTGTTTCAGGGCGAGGTGAAAATCCTCACCGGCGGTGAAGGACGAAAAAAGAAAAAATCGTCATAAGTCCGCGAGCCACAATTAGGCCGAAAGGGTTAGAATCCCTTACCGACGGTATAGTCCGGATGGGAGAAACAAGAAGATTTATTCCTTATTGTTTTTTGATAAGCCTTGACTAAAACTCAAGGCTTTTAAATTGCCTGACAGATTCCTTAAGAAAATATCAAAAGAAGATAACAACGGAGGAAGATGTTATGAAAACAACAACACACAAGAGTTTAGTGAAACTGGCAATGCTTGCTATGATGGCAGCAATTTCTTGCGTACTGGTGGTATTAATAAGAATACCATTTCCACCAGCACCATTTTTAGTTTATGATCCTGCTGATATTCCAATCTTTATAACTACATTTGCTTTTGGACCTGCAGCTGGATTATTAGTTACCGTAGTAGTAAGCGCTATACAGGCTTTCGTTCTTGGTGGTGATCAAGTATATGGATTTATTATGCACATTGCTGCTACAGGGGTATTTGTATTAGTAGCGGGAAATATATACAGTCATAAAAAAAATAAAAAAGAAGCAATTATATCACTTATATTAGGCGTAGTGGCCATGGTAATATCAATGTGCCTTGCAAACTATATAGTTACTCCATTATATTTGGGCTTGCCTAGAAGTGCAGTGTTACCTATGCTACTTCCAATAATAGCACCGTTTAACTTGCTAAAGGGTGGAATCAACGCAATAGTCACATTCCTTCTATATAAGAGGATTTCTAAAATATTGCATAAATTAGTATAGAATAAAAATCTTGAGAGAGGAAACCTATGAGAGAAATTATCATAAAAAATGAAGAAGATACTAGGAGATTTGGGCTAGAATTAGGAAAAAATCTAAAGCCGAATCAAGTAATTGCCCTAATAGGCGACCTTGGAACAGGAAAAACAACTTTAACAAAATACATTGCAGAGGGGCTTGGGATCACTAGTATGATAACAAGTCCTACATTTACAATTGTCCAAGAATACCATGAAGGCAGGCTGCCATTATACCATTTTGATGTGTATCGAATAGGGGACCCTGATGAAATGTTTGAAATTGGGGCAGATGAGTATTTTTACGGCAATGGGGTATCTATAGTGGAATGGGCAGACTTAGTAGAAGAAGTTTTGCCAGAGGATACACTATATATTTATATTGAATATGGAAAAGAGCAAGGAGAGAGAATTTACAAATGTACATTCTAGCATTAGAGACTACAGGTCCATTAGGCTCTGTAGCGTTAATAGATAAAAATGAAAAAATATATAAAAGATCATCGACAGAGAGGATGAACCATTTAAAAGACCTTATGCCTATGGCAGAGCAGGTAATAAAAGAAGCGGGGATTTCCAAAAGTCAGATAACTGCAGTTGCAGCTTCTATTGGGCCGGGGTCTTTTACGGGAATCAGAATAGGTGTATCATCAGCAAGAGCAATTGGCCAGGCTCTTTCTATTCCTTGCATTTCTGTGCCTACATTAGATACATTTAAACAAAAGTGCAGGGAGGCAACTGTTGTCTGCCCTATTTTTGACGCAAGGCGAAATCAGGTTTATGGGGCTGTTTTTTCGGAGAAAGGTGAAAATATTTTGGATCCTGGACCATACATGCTTGAAGAGGTTTTGCAGGTTTTAGCTAAAGAAAATAAAAAAACACTTTTCTTTGGAGATGGTATAGATGCATACAGGGATAAAATAATAGAATCCCTAAAATGTGAATTAGTTTTTGCACCGGAGGCTGATAGATATCAAGACGCAGAAATGGTGGCTATAGCGGCCATGGAAAAATACAGAAAAAACGACATAGTAGAAGTAAATAAACTTTTGCCGGAATATATGAGAATGGCAGAAGCTGAAAGAAAATTAAAAGACGGAACCTTAGAAAAAGAGCGAAGGGCAAAAATAAATGGCTGAATTAGTAATTAGAAAAGCAACAGAAAAAGACATTGAAGTAATTGAAGCATTAGAAAAAATATGCTTCAAGACTCCCTGGAGTAGAGATTCAATAAAACACGATATTGTTGACAATAAAATGGCAACGTATATCGTAGCCGCAATAGGCGAAAATATAGTAGGGTACATTGGTGTGTGGTGTATAATTGATGAGGGACACATAACAAATGTAGCAGTTTCACCTGTTTATAGACGTCAACATATCGGCACATTATTGGTTGACACATTGATAAAATTCACTGAGAATGCAGGCATTGTAAGGCACACCTTAGAAGTGAGAGCTTCTAATGTAGCAGCAAAGAAACTTTACGAAAACTTTGGGTTCAAAGAATCAGGTGTTCGAAAAGGGTATTATGAAGACAATGGCGAGGACGCCATTTTGATGTGGAGAAATTAAAAATTTAGAATATTTTTTTCTTTATTGCAGAAGATATTATAATAACTTTGCTATAAAGGAGAAATTAGTATGAATTATTTATATAATAATCATGGAGATTACGACAAGATGCACGGCTATGATGAACAACATCATGGTGATTTAATGGAGATTTCCACCTACTGTAGCAGATTTGAGAGGAGATACGATTTTGATGTTTTCTCAATGTCAGATTATCAGTCCTGTGAAAACTGCAGGCATCTAGGTGAAAACGACAGGTGCATAATAAAATAGGAGAAAAGATGAAAGACGGAAAAATTTTGACAATGGCAATAGAGTCAAGCTGTGATGAAACTTCAGTCGCCCTCCTCCTTGAGGGAAGAGAGGTTTTATCAAATATTATTTCTTCCCAAATAGACGTTCACACTGTTTTTGGCGGCGTAGTTCCGGAAATTGCGTCTAGACATCACCTTGAAAACATTAATACAGTTGTAGAACAAGCATTAAATGAGGCGGATGCTACCTTAGACCAGGTAGATATGATTGGCGTTACCTATGGGCCTGGGCTGGTGGGAGCACTTTTGATGGGAGTTGCCACTGCAAAAGCAATATCCTTTGCAAAAGACATTCCTCTAATTGGTGTACATCACATCCAAGGTCATATTAGCGCTAACTATATAGAACATAAAGACCTAGAGCCACCATTTATGGCATTAATCGTTTCAGGTGGACATACTAACATCGTTGAGGTTACAGACTATAATCAATGTCAGGTTTTAGGCGGAACCAGAGATGATGCAGTGGGTGAAGCTTATGACAAAGTTGCAAGGGTTATAGGCTTAGGTTACCCGGGAGGTCCTAAGATTGATAAAATTGCAAAAGAAGGCAATCCCGACGCAATACATTTTAAGAGAGTATATCTAGACAAAGATAGTTTTGATTTTAGTTTCAGCGGACTAAAAACAGCAGTTTTGAACTACATAAACACAGAAAAACAAGCAGGGCGAGAAATAAATGTAGCAGATGTTGCAGCAAGTTTTCAACAGGCAGTTGTTGAAGTCATAGTAAATAAAGCGGTTCATGCAGCAGAAAGCCTAAAAAAGGATAAACTTATTCTGGCAGGCGGCGTTGCAGCTAATACTAAGCTTAGAGAAATGCTACAGGAAGAGTGCAATAAAAAAGGAATAAAATTATATTATCCAAGACCGGTACTTTGCACAGATAACGCTGCTATGATTGGATGTGCAGCTTATTATAAATATAAGGCGGGTCAAAAAGACGATTTGACACTAGATGCTTTTCCCAACCTGCCACTTGTTTAACCAGGAGGAAAAATGATAGTTTTATCAGCAAATGAAATATCAAAAATATATGGGGTGGACACAATCTTGGAGAATGTGTCCTTTCATGTTAATCAAGGGGATAGAATAGGTATAGTAGGAGCAAACGGAGCCGGCAAATCTACACTACTAAAAATACTGGCCGGTGAAATGAGCCACGATGGTGGCAACTACTTTATCTCCCAGAACACGAAGATAGGATATCTTAAGCAACATGATAATTTTCAATCCTCAAGTACAGTGATTGAAGAAGTTGAAAAAATATTTAAACCCCTTGAAATAATAGAAGAAGAAATACATAGTCTCTCCGAAGAAATTGCCAAAAATGCAACAGAACACCAGGAGACAGAAAAACTTTTGCATAGGCTGGATGATTTACAAAGGCGATATGAAGCCTCAGGAGGTTACACCTATAAAAGTGAAGTCAATGGGATTTTGAGTAGCATGGCCTTTGGGGAAGACTATTATCATAAGCAGATAAGCACTCTTTCGGGAGGAGAAAGGACCAGACTGGCCCTTGCTTGTCTGCTACTTGAGAAACCTGATATTCTGCTTTTAGATGAGCCGACCAATCATTTGGATATCGGTACACTAAAGTGGCTTGAGCAATACCTGAAAACCTATTCGGGAACTATAATGCTAGTATCTCATGACAGATATTTTTTAGATCAGACTGTAAATAGGGTTTTTGAGGTGTTCAACCATAAAATCTATTGTTATGATGGGAATTATTCTCAGTTTGCAGAGAAGAAAAGACAGCGCAGAGAAGGCGAAATGCGTGCTTATAATAAGCAGCAGGCAGAGATTCAGCGTCAAGAGGAAATAATCCGCAGGTTTAAGCAGAGGGGAACCGAGAAATTAGCAAAAAGGGCAGCTTCTAGGGAAAAACGACTTGAGAATATAGAACTGTTAGACAAACCTGAAGCAGAGCTTGGCAAAATGAAAATTCACTTTAAGCAAAATTATAAAAGTGGAAATGATGTGCTCTATGGGGAAAATTTAAGCAAAGTTTTTGGCATAGGGCCGACAAAAAAGCAACTTTTTAAGAACGTGAACTTTGATATAAAAAGGGGAGAGAGGATCTGTATTGTAGGGCCTAATGGTGTAGGAAAGACTACTTTGCTTAAGATTATTATGGAAAATCTTTCTCCAAGTGAAGGCTATATAAAAATCGGGCATAACGTTGAGTTTGGCTATTATGATCAGGGTCAACAGCTTCTTGATGGTGGGAAAACTGTTATGGATGAGGTCCACGATTCTTTTAGTCTTTACAAGGACGTTGAAATCCGTTCAATTCTTGGAAGGTTTTTATTTAAAAATGACCAGGTATTTTTGGAAGTAGATTCATTAAGCGGCGGAGAGCGAGCTAGGTTGGCTCTTTTGAAGCTGATGTTATCCGGAGCAAACGTGCTGGTCCTTGACGAACCGACCAATCACCTTGATATTGATTCTAAAGAAGTATTTGAAGAGGCTCTTTTAGATTATCCGGGGACTGTAATAGTAGTTTCCCACGACAGGTATTTTCTTAATAGAATACCTAATAGAATTCTTGAATTAGAAAAAGATGGACTAACAGAATACCTAGGAACATATAACTATTATGTAGAAAAGAAGGCATCGATAGATTCAGGCAAAAAGTATCTACAAGAATTATCTGAGGAACCTAAAAAAGAGAATCACAGCCAGGCAGCTTTAAGTGCAGCTGAGCAGAGAGCTCTTAATAAGCAAAAAGAAGCTGAAGAGAGAAGGCTTAGAAGGCAAAAAGAACAACTGGAAGATGAAATAAATACTTTAGAAAATGAAATTGCTGAGTTGGAGGCGGAAATGTGCAAAACAGAGAATATTTCCGACCACCAGCTTCTTGGAGAACTTGATAAAAAAGCAAAGGAAAAAAGGGAAAAACTAGAAAAAGCTTACGACAAATGGCTCCTTTTGTAAGAAACTTAGAAATTTTTCCTTGCAATACCTATAGGAGTAAACTATAATGGACTTTGTAAATGAACAAACGACAATGGAGGTTTGAAATGACTTTTGAGAAAATAAGAGAAATTATAATGGAACAGCTTAATGTTGATGGGAGTATGGTAACATTAGATACCCATTTAATGAAGGACTTAGAGGCAGATTCTCTTGATGCCGTAGAAATAATTATGGCAATCGAAGAAGAGTTCGATATCGAAATACCTGACGAAGAAGCAGAAAAGTTCCAATTAGTTGGCGATCTTGTAAAATATGTAGAAGAAAACTGCTAAAAAGAATATAATAGACATTAAACCCGTCAGGCATGACGGGTTTTTGTCTACAGTTATAAAGGATTAAAGAAAAGGATTATTAAATGAAAAGTACGAATAAAATATCAAATGCGGTAATCAAGAGATTACCTCGCTACAGAAGATATTTAAAGGAACTGAGTAAAAAGGGCGTTGAAAAAATATCTTCAAAGGAGTTAAGTAACCTAATAGGTTATACGGCCTCTCAGATAAGGCAGGATTTAAACAACTTTGGAGGCTTTGGACAGCAGGGCTATGGATATAGTGTAGATGGGCTTTATAATGAGATCAGCACGATTTTAGGACTTGACCAAGAGTATAAGATGGTAATTGTAGGTGCAGGAAATCTAGGCCAGGCAATTGCAAAGTATACTCACTTTTACAAGTCGGGGTTTAAAATCTGTGGGATTTTTGATATAGATAAAAAATTAATCGGTACAGAGCTTAATGGAATTGAAATAAGTGATTATGAAGGTCTAGTAGAATTTACTGAAGAAAATCAGATTGATATAGGTATTATATGTGTTTCTAAATACAGTGCGCAGGAGGTTGCAGATAAACTTTCTTTCGCAGGAGTTAGGGGCATATGGAATTTTGCGCCTATTGATCTTGAGGTTCCTAATAGAATTGCAGTTGAAAACGTACATTTAAGTGATAGTCTTCATTCCCTTGCATATCATATGAACAATATGGCTAATAAGTAATTAATTTACCGTTTATTTAAGCTGAAAAAAGGTAAAAATAAATAACCGCTTCGAAACTTACGAAACGGTTATCATTAGTTAATAAGTAGATTAACCTTCAACTGGAGCATCTACAGGGCAAACGCCTGCACAAGCGCCACAATCGATGCATTTATCAGCATCAATTACATAAATGCCTTCGCCTTCTGTGATAGCTTCAACTGGGCATTCAGGTGCACAAGCTCCACAGCTAATGCAAGCATCAGTAATTTTATAAGCCATTATAATATCCTCCTTTAAGACATGTCTAGAATTCGAATATTATTATAGCAGAAAGGTACACATAAGTAAAGATGAAAGTTTATACTTTAGTAGGTAAAAGTGGTACAGGCAAAAGCTATCAAGCCATAACCCTTTGCAAAAAATTAAATATTGAAGGTATTATAGATGATGGTCTTTTTATATATAAAAACAGAGTTATGGCAGGCATCTCGGCGAAGAGACAGGCAACTCTTGTAGGCGCCATAAAAACTGCTCTGTTTACCACAGATGAACATATGGAGTCGGTCAAAGGCTCTTTGGAAAGTATAAAGCCTTCATCTATGTTAATCATAGGCACTTCTGACCGTATGGTAGAAAAAATTGTGGCACGTCTTGGGCTGCCCCCTATTTCGGAGCGCATTTATATAGAGGATTTAACTACCCCGGAGGAGAGAGAGATTGCAGACAAGCAACGCCATTTGCTGGGAAAACACGTTATTCCGGTTCCTACACTTCAGCTAAAAAGGGATTTTGCAGGATACTTTCTAGACCCTTTGAAAATTTTTAGGGGAATCAATTCTCGAGGCAAAGCTCAGTATTCTGAAAAGACTGTTGTAAGGCCAACTTTTAGTTATATGGGGGATTTTTTTATCTCTGAAAAGGTTTTGACCGATATTGCATCATGTGTTGCTTCTAAGCACCCTTGTATCCATCAGGTCATTAAAACTTATCAGAATACTGCCCCGGACACTTTTTCAATCACTATCGTAATAACTGTAAGCTACGGCTGCCAAATCTGGGAAGCTGCCTCAGCCTATCAGCGAGAGGTTGCCAAAATCATAGAGCACATGACCGCCTTTAATCTGGCAAATGTTGACGTAGAGGTACGAGCCCTTGAATAACAACTGAGATGCCAGGCGGCTTTGCATTAAGCAATAATGAAGATGCCAAGCGTCTTGCGTTAAGCAATAATGAAGATGTCAAGCGTCTTGCGTTAAGCAAAACTAAGGAGATTATAAAATGGGACAATTTATTGTAAAGAATATACCGGCAGGTGACTTCAATTTAGATCACATTTTCGACTGCGGACAGTGTTTCCGCTGGGACAAGCAGGATGACGGCTCCTACACTGGAGTTGCAATGGGTAGGGTTGTGAATATGAAGGTAATCGAAGGCTGTACCTGCTGCCAATCACCGGCCCCCGAAATTTCAGAACAAATGGCTGCAATCTTTGAAAACCTAAAACCAAAGGGAAACTATGGGAATATTACCCTCTTGATTGATAATTGCAATGAAGAGGATTTTTCAAATATCTGGAAGCCTTATCTAGACCTAAACAGGGACTATGGCAAAATAAAAAGTATTCTGTCCGAGGAGGACTACATAATAAGGAAAGCCATTAATTATGGTTACGGAATCAGGATTTTGAATCAGGACTTATGGGAGACAATGGTTTCTTTTATCATTTCCCAAAACAACAACATCCCTAGGATAAAGGGCTGCATTGAAAATCTTGCCAGAAACTTCGGCACTTCCGCAGGAATTTACAAAGGTAAGGAATATTTTAACTTACCTACACCATCAGTCCTTGCAAAACTTTCAATTGAGGATCTTGGTCCTGTAAAGCTGGGATATCGAGCACGTTATCTAATTGAAACTGCAAAATCAGTATGCGCCAATGGCCTTCCTTCAAATATGGAGGAATTATCTTCTTTCTGCGGCGTAGGCCCAAAAGTCGCCAACTGCATCGGCCTTTTCGGCATGTCAAAATACGACAGTTTCCCTATCGATGTATGGGTACGCCGAGTAATGCAGACCCTGTACGGAATAGACGAAAAAGATATAAAAGCAATGGAAACCTACGCCACCGAAAACTTTGGCAACTACGGAGGCTTCGCCCAACAATATCTTTTTTACTACATAAGGTCACTGTGACAACCTGCCCCCCGGCCGGGCGGCAGGGCGCCCGTCCCGCCATGCAGGCCGGCACGGCGGCTTCGCTACACTGCGCTTCAACGGCGGCTCCGCCGACACACCCGGCAGCAGCTTAGACTTGACGTATTGCCGCGCCGCAGCGCCGTACTCCCACGGCGGCTCCGCCGACACACCCGGCAGCGGCTTAGACTTGACGCATTGCCGCGCCGCAGCGCCGTACCCCACGTTACTACGTCGCCGTGGCACGTTGTCGCCACGCATGGCTGATTTTTTGACCCTGCATGCCGCAGAGCCGAGTCGCGTTAGCACCACACATGTCTGATTTTTTGACTCTGCCACCGAGCCGAGCCGCGTTGGCACAACACATGTCTGACATTATTTAACAAAAATGTTTAAGAATGGATAAAAAGTATTGAAACTACAGATAATTCATATAAAAACGAAGAGATGAGCCTTAATAACCTTGAAATTTACCCACGAAATGAATTTATCATACGATTTGCGACTGATTTTCGAGAGTTCCGAAAAACCAGTCGCAATTTCTACTTTTTAGAGCGTATGCGGACAGATTTTAATGAAAATTATGGTATTTTTTGTATTAAAAGTAAAATTAAGTAAAAATATACGTGAAATAAAGTGAAAATGTAATAAATATACAGTAAATTAATGTAAAAACAAAGAAAATAGCACTAAAATGTTATAAAATTTACCCACAAAATCAATTTACCATATGATTTGCGACTGATTTTTGAAAACTGACAAAAACCAGTCGCAATTTCTTGTTTTTAGTGAGAAAGTGGGCAGATCATCTATCTTTTCACAGCTGCCCAAGTTCCTTTAGCATCTACGGTACCCATAGGGCTCTTGATTTCTTAAGTCATCCCAACCTTGAGTCCCCAAGTTCTCTTGGCATCTACGGTACCCTTGGGAACCTAGCATCTCTAGAGTACCTTCGATATTCATGGCACTCTGGCTGCCCAAGTTCCCTTTGCGTCTACGGTGCCCATAGGGCTCTTGATTTCTTAAGCCACCTTAACCCCGGCTCCTCAAGTTGCCTTGGCATCTACGGTACCCTTGTGGACCTAGCATCTCTAGAATACCTTCGATATTTCTGGCACCCCAGCTGCCCAAGTTGCTTTGGCGTCTACGGTACCCATAGGGCTCTTGATTTCTTAAGTCATCCCAACCTTGATTCCCCAACATTTCAGCATATTATTTTTATTAATTTATGAAAACACTTGAAAAAGTAAAATATTTACTGTAAAATAATGTAAAAAAATAAATGAGGCAAATAGGAAATGGAGGTTAGTGAAATGATTGGAAACGGAAATAGAAGGGGGAGGACACATGGATACATTTCTAAATTGGTTATGTGCTGAGAAGGGGCACCAAGAGGCTATTATGAGAAGAAATCTTGAGCTGCTGAAACAAACACCGGAGGGGACATTGGTAAAAAGAAAAAGAGACAAGAGAGTCACATACCATCATTGTAAATATAAAAGAAGAAAGGGAGAGAGGGTAAGAGTTGAAGAAGACATTACAGATAATCCGAAAATAATTTCAGAGTTGGCACAGAAAAACCTTAGAACCCAGGTAATAAAAAACTGCGAAAAAAACATAGAATCTATAGGAAAGTTGATCTTGAGCTATAAACCACTGGATACAAAGACACTTTTGTCAGAAATGAATGAGAAAAATAGAGAAATATTAAAAAATACACTGAACATAATATACCAAGCAGATAACCAAGAGAATTACATAAAAAGAGTAGATAAAAATGGTATAACCGTACATAGAACATTAAGTGGAGTTTTTGTTTCTTCGAAATCAGAAGTTATAATTGCCAATGCTCTTTTTGAGAAAGGGATTCCTTTTCAATATGATAAACGCTTTGATGTCCTCAACGAAAATGGCGGATACTACTACCCTGACTTTACAATAACTTTGCCAAATGGAAAAATTATCTATTGGGAACACTTTGGATTGCTAGGCGACAAGGATTATTGCAAAAGGACAGTAGAAAAGATACAATTTTATTTCAATAATGGGATATGCATAGGCGATAATTTGATTATAACTGTTGATGATAGCGAAGGCAATTGCAGTAGCCCAGCCATATATGGAATAATTAAAGAATATTTAGAACCACAATTCATGTTTTAGCCTAATCATAAACCAATAGATTATGTACGCTGGAAAAAACAATTTTTGTTAAAAAAATAAAATAAAACATATTGACAATAATAGCTAATAGAATTACAATGAAAGAGATGTTTGGCACTCGCTAAGAGTGAGTGCTAACAATAGAGCTAAATAAAATAAATAAAATTACATAAATTTAGGAGGTAGAAAAAATGAGTTTTGGAATTAAACCATTGGGAAGCAGAGTCGTAATTAAGAAATTAGAAGCCGAAGAAAAAACACAGGGCGGACTAATTTTAACAAGCACAGCTAAAGAGCAACCTAGAATAGCAGAAGTAGTTGCTGTTGGCCCAGGAACCGAAGAAGAAAAAATGGAATTAAAAGAGGGAGATAGAGTTATATTCTCGCAATATGGCGGTTCAGAAGTTAAATATAACGGAGAAGAATTTACAATTATGAGCCAGAGTGATATTTTGGCTATTGTAGAATAATAAAAAAGGGCAAATAGGAGGTAAAAAAATGGCAAAAGATTTATATTATGGCGAAGATGCTAGAAGAAAATTACAGGCAGGGGTAGATAAACTTGCAGATACAGTAAAAATTACACTAGGACCTAAAGGAAGAAATGTATTAATCAATAAATCATTTGGATCACCACTAATCACTAACGATGGAGTAACAATCGCTAGAGAAATCGAATTAGAAGATTCAGTAGAGAACATGGGAGCACAGCTAGTAAAAGAAGTAGCTACTAAGACTAACGACATCGCAGGAGATGGAACAACAACAGCTACTCTATTAGCACAGATAATTATTAAAGAAGGTTTTAAAAACGTTGCAGCAGGTGCAAACCCAATGGTACTTAGAAAAGGAATTCAAGGCGCCGTTGAAACAGCTGTAGAAAAAATCAAAGAGCTTTCAAAGAAAGTAGAAACAAAAGAAAGCATTGCTCAGGTTGCAGCAGTGTCAGCAGCAGACGACACAATCGGTGGATTAATTGCAGAAGCTATGGAAAAAGTAGGCAAAGATGGCGTAATCACAGTAGAAGAATCAAAGTCACTTGGAACTACTCTTGACGTTGTAGAGGGAATGCAGTTTGATAGAGGTTACTTATCAGCATACATGGTAAGCGATACAGAAAAAATGGAAGCAGTTTTAGAAAATCCTTACATCTTATTAACTGATAAAAAAATCAGCAATATCGCAGACCTTGTTCCACTACTAGAACAGATTATGAAACAGGGAAGAAGACTTTTGATTGTTGCAGAAGATGTAGAAGGAGAAGCTCTTGCTACTCTTGTAGTTAATAAACTAAGAGGAACAATCGATGTAGTAGCTGTAAAAGCACCTGGATTTGGAGATAGAAGAAAAGCAATGATGGAAGATATTGCAATCCTAACAGGAGGTACAGTAATCAGCGAAGAAGTTGGATACTCATTACAAGAAGCAACACTTGATATGTTAGGCCAGGCAGGAACTGTAAAAGTTAATAAAGACAATACAGTAATTGTTAATGGAATGGGTGAGCAGGAAGACATTAAGGCAAGAATTGCTTCAATCAGAAAACAAATCGAAGAAACAGATTCTGAATTCGATCAGGAAAAATTACAGGAAAGACTTGCTAAATTAGCAGGCGGAGTTGCAGTAATCAAAGTAGGTGCTGCTACAGAAACAGAATTAAAAGAAAGAAAACTAAGAATTGAAGACGCACTTAATGCAACAAAAGCAGCTGTAGAAGAAGGCATTGTTGCAGGTGGTGGAGTTGCACTTGCATGCACAATTCCTGCAGTTGCAAAATATGTTGACGGTCTTGAAGGTGATGAAAAAACAGGTGGAAAAATCATCATGAGAGCTTTAGAAGAACCAGTAAGACAGATTGCAGAAAACGCAGGCTTTGAAGGAAGTGTAGTAATTGCTGAAGTAAAAGCTAGAGAAGTAGGCGTAGGATTCAATGCTTCAACAGAAGAATATGTTGACATGATTGGTGCAGGAATCGTTGACCCAGCTAAGGTTACAAGATCAGCACTACAAAACGCAGCATCAGCATCAGCAATGCTACTTACTACAGAAGCAGGAATCGTAGACATTAAAGAAGAAGGCGCTCCAGCTATGCCAGCAGGTGGCATGGGTGGAATGGGCGGCATGATGTAATTAAATATAAAAAACCACTCTAAAAAAATATTCGAACTGAAAGACTCCTTTTGCTGACATGGCTGAAGGGGTTTTTCGCTTTGCTAAGGGTTTATGACCATTTTGTTATCCAAAATACTTATCCTTTCATATAATATAAAGAGCTAATATGCTCAGAAAGGAGCCCGAAAAAATGGGTGTAACAAATTCAAGTAAAGAAATTGACGTTAGCAGCATAGACTGCGACGGAATTTTTAAGGTGACTTTGTCTTTAGCAGCAACTCCCGATATTGTAGAGAATCCTACAGATATCGTTTTGATATTAGACCGCTCAGGAAGTATGGCCGGCAGCCCGCTAGCTAGCCTGAAAGCAGGAGCTAAAAAATTTATAGATATAATTGATGAGGCCACAGATGGGGCCAGGATAACAACATTGGTTCAGGTAGCCATATTGGAATAGTAAGTTTTGCAACGACAGCGTCCCAGGACACTCAGTTGATTACCTCTGTAGGTGATTTGAAAGATGCAATAGATGGATTGAACGCATCAGGCAATACTAATCACGGAGAGGCTTTTGATAAAGCGGTTCAGCTATTTGACCCGGCATCTTCCAATAACAGGGTTATGATAATGTTTACTGATGGCAGAACTACAACAGGTCCAGAACCATCTCCAATAGCAGCAGCCGCAAGAGCAGATGGGATAGTAATATAATGTATTAATAGAGGAAGAACTAAATCCTGATTTTGAGATTGAGAGCATTCAGTCTCCAACAAAAGGGACTGCCGAAATTACCGGGCCGACGACCCTAAGTTGGACTATAGACGAATTAGGTGTTTCAACTAGCGAAGGGGCGACTTTTGACTTCTTTGCAAAACACGTTGGAACAACTTCTGGATTGAAAAAAGTAAATGAGTCTATAACCTACGAAGATGATGAAAACAATATTGTGGTCTTTGGGGAGCCAGAGATTGATGTCGAGTGTGATCTTGTAATATTCCCTGAACCATGCCCAACGCCGGTAGATGTAGACATCCAAGGCTGTGAGGATGTAGTAGAAGTCTTTGCTGGGGATGTAAATCTAAGCGGCTTAGGGAGAATATTGCATTTAGATGTAAGGATTAAAAACGTTTGTCCTTATAAAGCTGTAGCATTAGCTGTAATATTGACTGAAGTTGATAAAAACGGCGACGAGCATAGCAGAGGACTGAAGACTTTAGTGGTACCGGCTCATAGCTACTCCGTCTGCCGAGACGTTTTGGTTAGATGTGTAGAATTTGTTTTACCTGAGGAGCTGGACGTATCAGGGGGAGACCCTAAGTCAATATGCAATGAACGTAACTTTAAGGCAAGGTTTATCGCACACTATATTGATAATGACTATCAGTGCTGTGAAGAAACAGTTTAAGGTAAAGAAAAGGTGGTTAAGAGGCTCTATATGGGGCCTCTTTATTTAGGTAAAAAAAGGGAGAAAATATGATAATCTTCTTAAGAAATATTAATATTTTTTTTTCATAATCGCCTTGGAAAGAAAATATATATATGGTATAATATGGGGAAATGAAATAAAAGGTAAAAATGTGTTATTTACCTACAGGTTTCCAATTTGTGTACAAGTAAAAATACAAGATTAAACATATCAATAATATGGTTATTTTTCTGACTTGATTTATCCAAAATTGAGAAAAAATACTTGCCACCAATGGTAATTTGAGGTATACTCATTATGAACTTTAATTTCATTTGTAAGTTTTGCGCACTAACGCGTATTACTATAATCTTACAAAAGAACAAAATAAAAAGGGAGGAATTCTTAAATGAAGAAATTTTTAACAATGTTATTAGCATTGTCAGTAGTCTTCACTTACACAGTTGGAACTGCATTCGCAACAACAACTTCTCCACAAGCAAGTGCAGAAGCTAAAGTTGCAGAACAGCAAGCTGAAATGGCAAAAGCTGTAAATGAGTATGCTGTTAGGGTTGTATACAACCAGAAAAGCAATTTAGTGTCAGCTCCAGAGTTAAAAGCTGAAGATACAGATGCAAATTTAACAAAAGCTGCAGTTGATGTAGCTATTGCTAAAGTAATTAGTGATTACAACGAAAAAATCAGAATTGCAGGTATAACTGCATTAGCTGATAATAACTTTACTCCAGAGGATGCTACAAATGTAGAAAATGCATGGAAACCTGCATTGACAGGCGATGCTGCAATTACAAAAGTAGTTTTTACTGATTATGTAACAACTCTTTACACTAAAGCTGTAACAGATGCAAAAACATTAGCTGTTGCTGCTATCGATGCAGTTAATCCTGCACTTTACGGCAAGGCAGATGCTGAAGCGATCAAGGCTGCTGCTGCTGCTGCTAAGTTAGCAATCTCAAATGCTGCAAACACTAAAGAGGGTTTGGCTGCAGTTAAAAAAGCATTAGCAGACTTTGAAACTGCTGTTAAAACTTTAAAACCAGTTGCAGACCAGGAAAAAGCTTTAGCTGATTATAAAGTTAAGGCTAATCAAGCTTTAGCTACTCTAGCTGCTGACTTAAAGAATAAGGAAAAAGCAGACTTAGAAGCTATTACAACTAACCCTGAAAGTTTAGCAAATGTAATTGCAGAGGCTAACACAAAATTAGCAGTATTAGATGCAAATGTTGCAAATGTATTAGCATTCTATACAAATCAGATTGATGCTGTAGTTCTTAAGGATACAGTTGACTTAACAGCAGCACAGAATGCTATCGATGTTGTTAAGGGCAATGGTACTGCTACATTAACTTATGTTAAGGGTAATGCTAGTTTCTACGGTGTTGTAGATCAATTAACAAGTAAAGATTTATTAGTTAAATATGCTAATGAATATGCTGCTCAGTTAAAAAACCAGTTTGACATAAAAACAGGATTGGCTACATACAATGCTGCAACAGTAGATGCTGCTGTAGCTAAGTTAGTAGAAAAAATCAATGCTTTAAGTGTAGATGTTAACACATACAGCAAAATAAAAACTTGGATGGATAATGGAGCGAACATTCCGGTTGCATCAGCTGAAGCAGATGCTCTAGGAGCTGCTAAAACAGCTGGTATAAATGCATTTACTACAGGGGATTATGTATCCTCAAAGTGGGAAGATGCAAACAAAGAAGCAGTAGAAGCTTTACAAAAGGAATATACTGCAAAAGTTAAGGCTGCAACTTCAAAAACAGAAATTGATGCTCTTGTAAAAGAAGCAAAAGAAAAAATCAATGCATATTTAACAATAGTTCAATCAAACACAGTTAAAACAAACACTTTAGCTGCTATGAAAACTTTAGGATATGTAGATGGCACATCAACAGTTGGATCAGAGGTAAATGGTACTTTAGGTGCGTATGCTAATGGTGTTGCAGCTAAGAATGGTGGTAAATACACATCTGGACAGATAGAAGCTATCGTTAAAGAAGCAGCAAAGACTTTATATAATGCAGTAATTGCAGAGAAAAAAGCTCTTATTACAGATGCTGAAATTCAGACAGTATTAAAAGCAAATTATAACAAGGCATTAGCTGTAATCGATGGATTAAACTCTGACGAACAGTTAAAGGCTGCAGCAACACAGGTTGTTGAAACAATTAAAGCTTTACCTACAGTTGCTACTTTAGAAAATAAAGATCAGTACTTAGCTGCTCAGAAAGCAGTAGAAGCTTATATGGAAATTCCAGGAGCTAACATTGGAAGTATTTCTAATAAAGCTTTATTATCCGCTTATATGACTAGAATTATTGGTCTTGAAAAGGCTGCTGTTGAGGCACAGATTAAGGCATTACCTGCAGTAATTACAGTTGCAAATAAAGATGCAGTTGAAGCTGCAAGAACAGCTGCGGATGCATTTGAAAAAGCATATAAATCATTTAATGCAGGAAATTACAATTATGGATATGTTCCTTTAGATCTTACAAATTTAGTTAAAGCAGAAAAGAGTTTAACAGATGCTAAGTTAGTAGACGCAGCTAAAAAAGTTGCTGCTCTTCCTGCAGTTATTACTCTTGAAAATAAAGATGCTGTGAAAGCTGCTAGAGCCGCTTATGATTTCTTAAATGAAGAAGAAAAAGCTAAATTTGCTCCTGGTCTTCTAGCTAAATTAGAAGGTGCAGAGAAAACTATTGCATCTCTTCAGACAACTGCTGTTGAGACATTAAAGATAACAGCTAGTTCAACTGCTAAAAAAGGCAGCATGACAGTTAAATGGACTGTAAAAGGTGATACAACTGGTATTGATGGATATCAGGTTTGGAAATCAACTAAGAGAAGCAGTGGATTTAAAAAGGCATTCACAACTACTAAGACTTCTTATAAGAACACTAAGGGATTAAAGAAGGGAACTAGATACTACTACAAAGTTAGAGCTTACAAAGTAGTTGATGGAAAGAATGTATATTCAGATTGGTCAAATAAGGCTTATAGAATTGCAAAATAATTAAATAATTGTTTTTTAAAAGAGGTCGTAATCGGCCTCTTTTATATGGCTCTGTGTCAAATGTTGGGGTGACACACAATTTAATGGCTCTGTGTCAAATGTTGGGGTGACACACAATTTAATAAAAAAATTGACTTTCTGGACGCATTTTTATGCGTCCAGTTTTGCTATTTGATCTCAGTCAAATAAGTGATGTTAAATTTTATGGTTTATGATATTTTAA
>JAWRJF010000105.1:0-60376 GCA_040307645.1 Anaerovoracaceae bacterium
AAGTGGTCTTGGTTTATCCATAGTAAAGGAGATATTAACCCTTCATAAAGCAAACTTTGGGGTAAACAGCAAACTTGGAAAAGGAAGTACTTTCTGGTTTGAAATGGACCTCCCAAAGGCAAGATAACTAAAAATGAGAGATTATGATTAGACTAGAGCCCTATTCAAAGGACAATCTAGTTATACATAAACTCTCATTTTATTTTTTCTTTAAAAAACTAATGACTTTTAAATCTATTTATTGCATCATAAATGTTTTTTACCCCTACGATTTTACAATTTCCTTTTATACATGAGGAATCGATTTTCTCAGCATTTTTATTTGGTAATATCACTTGCTCGTACCCCATTCTAACAGCTTCTAATACAATTCTATCTGCGTTAGGTATAGATCTTAAATCTCCTGTTAATCCCACCTCACCAATGGCAATTGTCCTCTTTGGGCTAGTAATGTTTTTAAGCGAAGAATATATAGCAAGAGCAACTGCTAAGTCGATTGATGTACTGTCTGGTCTCATACCGCCTACAACATTTACATAAACATCTTGATTAATTAAAGTCATCCCGACTTTCTTTTCAAGTACTGCCAAAATCATATTCAGTCGCTGATGATCCACGCCAACAGATGTTCTTCTAGCAAAACCTACGTTGGCAGGAGCTGTCAATGCCTGTATTTCAAACAAAACCGGTCTGCTCCCTTCATAGATTGCAGTTATCAAAGAGCCTTCGGATTTTTCTTCTGTGTTCTCTAAGAAGGTTCCCGAAAGGTTTTCTATCTCAATCATTCCGTTCTCTTCCATTTGGAAAGCACCAATTTCACTGGTAGTTCCAAATCTATTTTTATAGGCTCTAAGAATCCTAAGTTCGTGATCCCTTTCCCCAGTAAAGTTTAACACGCAGTCAACTAAATGTTCTACGATCTTCGGACCTGCTAAATCCCCACTTTTCGTTACATGTGCCACAATAAAAATTGGGATATTCTTAGTCTTTCCCAGTTTCATAAGCTGATTGCCACAGGCTCTAACCTGTGAAACACTTCCAGGAGCCGAGTCAAATTCCTCAGTATACATAGTTTGTATCGAGTCTATTATAAGGAACTTTGGCTCTAGATTATCACAACTTGTCACAATATTTTCCATATTTGTTTCTGCAAGAACAAATAAATTATCACTTAAATCTTTACATACTCTGTCTGCTCGCATTTTGATTTGTTCTTGAGATTCTTCACCTGAAACATATAGAACTTTCCCTACAGTTTTAGCCATATTAGCTGCAGCCTGTATTATCATCGTTGATTTTCCAATCCCCGGCTCACCAGAAATCAATGTTAGAGAGCCCTTAACCAGACCTCCGCCCAAAACTCTATTAAGTTCTCTAATTCCTGTATCTATCCTATTGTAATCACCGGCCCCTACTTCTTTTAATTTAGACGGTCTAGCTCCATCCGCTGCCCTTCTTCTATTATCATTTCCCACCGGTTCAATGATTTTTTCTTCAATCATTGTATTCCATGCACCACAAATACACTGACCCATCCACTTAGGACTTTCGTATCCACATTCTTGGCATACAAAGACTGTTTTATTTTTTTTCGCCATAATTAATCCCTTCAACTCAAATTCAAACATTTGTTCTTATTATTTTAGCAAATTTTTTCTTTAAAGTCAACAAAGCCTGCCCAAATCGGGCAGGCTTTTAAATATAAGCGCCAGTATATTTTTTAGGAATATTAACCTTCTGATTCTGCTTGATGCTGTGCAATAATTTTTTCTGCAAGCTGATGAGGAACCTCTTCATATCGTTCAAATTTCATAGTGAATGTACCTCTAGCTTGAGTCATAGCTCTAAGCCCTACGGAATAATCAAACAACTCTGATTGTGGAGCTTCCGCCAAGATTTTTTGGCTGCCGTTTGACTGAGGCTCCATGCCAAGAATTTTCCCTCTTCTCTTGTTCATGTCGCCCATAACATCACCCATGTATTCATCTGATACAATTACCTCCAGGTGCATAATTGGTTCTAATAGACATGGTTTAGCCTCAACAATACCCTTCTTAAAGGCTAACGAAGCTGCAATCTTAAATGCCATTTCGTTAGAGTCCACATCATGGTAGGACCCGTCATATAAAACTGCCTTAACATTTACAACCTTACATCCTGCAAGAGGCCCCTTATTCATACTTTCTATTAAACCTTTTTCAACTGCAGGAACATAGTTTTTAGGGATCGAACCACCAAACAGTTCTTCTGAAAATTCGAATTCCTTATCTGACGGCGAAAATCTAATATGAACATCACCATACTGCCCAGCACCGCCGGATTGTTTTTTATGTTTTCCCTGTACATCTGAATTTCCCTTAATGGTTTCTCTATAAGCAATCTTCTGAGGTACAGTCTTAACATTTACTCCAAATCTATCTTTTAATTTAGCAATTATAATGCTAAGCTGAATTTCACCTTGACCTCCAAGGAGCGTTTGATGGGTTTCTGCATTTCTTTCAACTACAAATGAAGGGTCTTCTTCTCGAAGCTTATTTAACCCTGTTCCCATCTTTTCTTCATCGCTCTTGTCCTCAGCCTCAATAGCTATATAATAAGATGGCTCTGGATAATCTAGAGGTAGATATCTTATAACGTCAGTCTTATCACATAATGTATCCCCTGAAAGGGTATGTTGAAGCTTAGATACTGCAACAATATCCCCTGCCTCTGCATAATTTAGTTCTAGCTGATTTTTTCCTCTTAGGAAAAACAGTTTTCCCAATTTTTCCATTTTACCTGTTCTTTCGTTAAGAACTTCAGTACTGGAATTTATCTTACCTGTAATGACTTTCATAATAGATATTTTACCAACAAATGGGTCTACAATTGTTTTAAACACAAATGCGGACATAGGTGCATCTACTACAGAAATCCTCTCTACCGGTTCATTATTATCATTAAATCCTGCATAAGGCCCGTGCTGCAGCGGAGTAGGAACATATGTAAGAAGTAAGTCCATTAGGCCTTCAATACCATGTCCAAGCTGGAAAGCTGATGAGCACACCGGTACAATAACACCTTCTGAAATGCCCTTAATTAATCCATTTCTAATTTCCTCATCAGTAAAATTATCACCGTTGAAATATTTCTCCATTAGCTCGTCATCTGACATTGCAATTGCTTCCTTCAGATCTTCGTCTATGTCTGCTGACAGCGGCCAACTGAAAGGAATTAAGGTGTCTCCAAATTGTGCTTTCAACTCGTCAAAAGTCTTATAAAAATCAAATTCATCTTTATCCCTTTTATTAATTACTATAAATCTAGGTTTCTTATATCTTTCACAAGCTTTCCATGCCTGCTCTGTACCTACTTGGATTCCTGCTCCGGCATCAACTAAAATAACTGCAGCTTCAGCCGCTCTTAATGCCGCATTTACTTCTCCGATAAAATCAAAATAGCCTGGTGTATCAATAAAATTAATTTTACTATCTTTCCATTCAATTGGAACTATAGAAGTGTTAATTGAATATCCCTTTTCAATTTCCATCTTGTCGTAGTCAGATACGGTATTTCCTTCTTCAACTTTACCAAGTCTGTTAATTACACCTGTTGCAAGCAGTGCAGATTCCAAAAATGTAGTCTTACCACATCCTCCGTGTCCTAATAGTGCAACGTTTCTAATTGTCTCGCTTGTATAGCCTTTCATATATAAGACCTCCCATAATTATTTTCGGTTGTGAACATTATAACAAAAAAAACCGTATAATACAACGGCTTTTTAGAATAGTGTGAATATTTGTTTTTTAATGTATAATTTACCATATTATACCATATGTTCTTAGGCGAAGATGTTACATAGCAGGGGTAGTATAACCGGTACGCCAAAGGTAATTACAACTCCTACGATTAGTGCCACAAGCCCTAATTCTCTTCCTACAACCTTAGTTACCGGTACAAGCATAGAATCCATGTTACCACCTGCACCAGCGGCTATAGGTGCGCTTTTACCCACTCTAGCTAAAACGGGTAATAGTAAAACTGTAAAAAAATCTCTAAAAACATTTATCATAAATCCATATACGCCTGCTTCTGCACCAAAATGTTGCAGCATAGTGGCCCCTGTCATACTGTAATATCCCATGCCGCTTGCAGAAATCACCGCATATTTTAAAGGTATATCAGTTATAAGAGACGAAACAAACCCTCCTGCAATGCTTCCCAAAAAAATTCCGGCAACTAGATATAGAACTTTAAAACCTACAACTCTAATATATTGGAAAACCTTTTTATTCTGGCCCATTCCCATACCTACGCTGATATAGAGAATAATAAGTGATATCCACAGCGAATACTCTAGGCAAAACACCCATTTTTTGGGGAGAAAAAAGAAGCAGCCTAAAGCTCCTGCTACCACACTTATAGGTATAATATAAAGTATAGGATCTATTGCTTTTTTTGCGTTACCTCCCTCTTCTTTGTTACCTTGAATATTAAAATCCTCATTACCATCGTCTAATTGCGATTGACTGTATTTTTTTAATGGGAGGATTGTTTTTTCAATAATAAAACAAAAAATGACACTAAACAGAATGGCTAGAAGGCATGTAATTATACAATTTATACCTACAACACCTATTTTATTAATCACTTGTTGGTTTGTGCCTATATTCCCTCCAATAGTAATCATCAACAATATCAAAGCCGCTGTCGTAATTATGTCAACAACCTTAAATGCTTTTTCAGGCAAATGTCTAAGCCCAATAAAAAGTCCTGTTCCCATACAAATAAATGGCAGCAATGTGACCAGCATATATGCCTCCTTATATCTTTATCAATTCTTGAAATAATTCCACTACACGGGCAATCAGTTTATCATTAAAATCAAACTCAAAGGAATGCAAAGGTGGCCATTCCTCTCCAGCACCAATCCATATCATAGATCCTTTTGTTTTCTTTAAAAAATATCCAAAATCTTCAGATGTTCTAAGCGCTTCCATTTGGTTAACAGTCCATCCCTTATTCTCTGCAATTTTATATATCTTTTCCACAGATTCTCTGTGATTCACTGTTTCAGGGAAAACATCAAAGTGTTGAATTTCAATACCCAAACCTTCTTCACAGGAAATTTCCTTTGCGAAGTTTTCTATTTCTTGCAAAAATCCTTTTAATTCCTGTTCAAATTGTGCTCTAACAGTAAGAAGCAGCTTTCCTCTATGTGCCGAAACCCCGAATGCGCGCTGGCCAACTTCAATCTGGACTATAGTTGCCAGTACAAGTCCCTTATACTTGGAATCTTGAGAAAAAATCGGCAGCCTATCTACGATTTTTGCAATGGTATAGGCAGGGTTTTTACCTTTCTCCGGTTCGCTAGCGTGGGAAGATATTCCGGTAAAGGATAGTTCTACACCTAATGAAGCATAACATATTGTGCCCACTCTAACACCAAGACTGCCAAAAGGTGCCCCGGGTAAATTGTGAAAGGCATATACTTCTTCTATATTTTTTTCAGTTATTAACTGCGATGCGGCTTCTCCACCATCGCCGGTCTCTTCTGCATGTTGAAAAATAAAAAAAATGTCTTTATCTGCACCTTTTTCATTTATTTCTAATGCCAATGCCGCCAATGCAGCACTATGTCCGTCATGACCGCACTTATGTGAAACTCCTTTATTTACGGAGCAGTAATTTAGAGGCATTTCTTCTAACACCTTAATGGCATCAAAATCAGCCCTAAAAGCAATATTTCCTTTTCTATCTTTTGCATAATATACAGCATAAAACCATTTTCCTTTGTCTACTACTTCTAGACTGGTATGATATCTCAAAAAATCCATTAAGGTCTCTTTTGTCATCTTTTCTTCGTTAGATAGCTCAGGATACTTGTGTAACTTATGTCTTAAGTCTATTGCTAATTCAAGATTCTTTTCATTCATTTTTCTGCCTCCTGGTTTTTGCATTTTTTACAGTAGAATTTCTCCTTATAGAAAATTGTATCACTATTTTTTCGAATATCAAGCAAAAGATAATACGCCTAAAAGGTAAAACAAAAACTAGGTACAATTAGTGCACCTAGTTCTTATATCATTATCTATACTTTTTCCAAATTTTACATAAAAACTTTTATTTAAAACTCTGCAGTATTTGGTGTTCTTGGGAATGGAAGAACGTCTCTAATGTTACTCATACCAGTTATATACATAATGATTCTTTCAAATCCTAATCCATATCCAGCATGTTTTACGCCGCCATATTTTCTAAGGTCAAGATACCACCAGTAATCTTTTTCATCAAGTCCAAGTTCAGCCATTCTAGAAGTAAGAATATCCAATCTCTCTTCTCTTTGACTTCCACCAATGATTTCCCCAACTCCAGGAACCAGAAGGTCACAAGCCGCAACAGTTTTGTTGTCGTCGTTTAATCTCATGTAAAAGGCCTTGATCTCTTTTGGATAATCAGTTACAAATAAAGGCTTTTTAAAAATTTGTTCTGTTAAATATCTCTCATGCTCTGTCTGCAGATCGATTCCCCATTCAACAGGGTATTGGAATTCCTTTCCTGATTCTTTTAGTAACTCTACAGCTTTTGTGTAAGTTACTCTACCAAAATCTGAATCAACAATATTCTTTAATCTTTCAATTAAACCTTTATCTATAAAGTTATTGAAAAATTCCATTTCCTCAGGCGCATTCTCAAGTACGTAATTTATAATGTACTTGATCATTGCTTCTGCCAATTCCATATTATCCTCTAAATCAGCAAAAGCCACTTCAGGCTCAATCATCCAGAATTCAGAAGCATGTCTTGCTGTATTAGAATTTTCAGCCCTGAAAGTAGGACCAAAAGTATATACATTTCTAAAAGCTAAAGCAAAAGTTTCAGCTTCTAGCTGTCCACTTACTGTTAATGAAGTCTCTTTCCCAAAGAAATCTTCTTCGTAATCAATTTTACCTTCTTTGTTTAGTGGCGGGTTCTTCATGTCAAGAGTAGTAACCCTAAACATTTCCCCAGCACCTTCACAATCACTTCCAGTTATAATTGGTGTGTGTACATATACAAAATGATTTTCCTGGAAAAATTTGTGTATAGCATAAGCAACTAAAGATCTAACTCTAAAAACAGCACTAAAAGTGTTGCTTCTAGGTCTTAAGTGCGCTATCTCTCTCATAAATTCCATGGAGTGTCTTTTCTTTTGAAGTGGATAATCGGAGGCAGAATCTGCTTCCATTACAATTTCACTTGCCTTTATTTCAAAAGGTTGCTTTGCTTCTGGTGTTAAAACTAAAGTACCTTTTACCATCAGTGCAGATGCAATTGGCGCTTTTGAAATTTGTTCAAAGTTAACAATATTTTCTGCTTCATATACTACCTGAACTGACTTAAAAAACGTTCCGTCGTTTAATTCTACAAATCCAAACTTGTTTGAACTTCTATTAGTTCTTACCCATCCTCTGATAGTAACTTCTTTGTCAGCATACTGAGAAGTGTTTCTATGAAGCTCCCTTAGCTGTATGTCTTTCATATTTTATTTCCTTCCCTATAAATTTTATGTCAAAAACCTGCCCTAAGACAGGTTTTTATATTAAACAATTTCATTGAAAATTTATTAAAAACATTTGGGTTATTTTTCCGGCTTCATAGTAGGGAATAATATAATATCCCTAATTGAAGGAGCATCTGTAATCAACATTATTACTCTATCAATACCTACACCTAAACCGCCTGTTGGAGGAAGGCCCACTTCTAGAGCATTAACAAAATCCATGTCCATTGGATGTGCTTCTTCATCCTCTCCTGAATCCAGCTGAGCCTGTTGAACCGTAAATCTTTCAAACTGATCGATTGGGTCATTTAACTCAGAGAATGCATTGGCAATTTCCCATCCGTTAATATATGCTTCAAATCTTCTAGTAATTCTTGGATCTTCAGGATCTCTTTTCGATAGTGGTGAAATTTCAACAGGATGTCCTGTAACGAAAACAGGTCCATCTAAATATCCCGGAACATCTTCGCAATAGTCTTCGAACATCTCTGCAATAATCTTCCCTCTTGTCCATTTATTTACGTCTTCAGGATCCATTCCATAGCCTATTGCCGCTGTTCTAGCGTCTTCATCAGTTGAAATCTTTCCAAAGTCAACACCGGTTATCTCCTTAACTGCATCTGCCATATCAAGACGTCTCCAAGGAGGAGTTACATCGAACTCTTTACCCTGATACTTTATAATAGGTGTTCCATTAACTTCCATTGCAGCTTTATATACAAGCTGTTCAGTAACCTCCATAACATCATCCATATCGCCATAAGCCATATAGCATTCCATTGAAGTAAACTCAGGATTATGATTTCTATCCATTCCTTCGTTTCTAAACATCTTGCCCATTTCGTATACTCTGTCAAGACCACCTACAATTAGTCTCTTTAAATATAATTCATTAGATATACGAAGCTTCATATCTAAATCTAATGTATTGTGATGTGTGCAGAATGGTCTTGCATTAGCGCCACCTGCAATTGTTGTTAATATAGGAGTATCTACTTCTAAATAACCATAATCTTCTTCTAAAACTCTCTTTATTTCATGAATAATTCTTGATCTTTTTATGAACATTTCCTTTACTTCAGGATTCATAATTAAATCAACATATCTTTGACGATATCTAATATCCTGGTCTTTTAATCCATGGAATTTATTAGGGAGTACTTGCAAGGATTTAGATAGTAAAACTAGTTTTTGAACTTTTATAGAAATTTCTCCATGTTTTGTTTTAAAAATAGTACCTTCAACTCCAATGATATCTCCTATATCATAAGTTTTAAATAATTCATATTCCTCTGGAGTGATAGCATCTTGTCTAACGTAACACTGGATTCTTCCTTGTTTATCCTGAATATCAATAAAAGAAGCTTTTCCCATATGTCTGAATGCCATCATTCGTCCAGCACATGAAACTTCCTGATCTTCCATAGCATCAAAATTGTCTTTAATGTCTATAGAATGAGCAGTTACATTCCATTTTTCCTGTACAAAAGGATTTCTTCCCATTTCCTGTAACTTCTTTAATTTTTCTCTTCTGATCAATCTCTGCTCGTTGAGTTTTTCTTCAGAGAGCTCTTCCTCAACTTCAGGATTAATGTTCTTATTTTCCTGTTGTGTACTCATTATATACCATCCTTATTTGTTTATTTCAATTACTTCATAGTTAAGTGTTCCATCAGGAACCTGAACTTCAATTTTATCTCCCACTTTTTTACCAAGTAAGTTTTGCCCAACTAAAGATTCATTTGAGATTTTCCCTGCAAAAGGGTCAGCCTCAGTTGAACCTACTATTATAAACTCCATTATGTCCTCAGAATCAAGGTCTTTTACTTTAACCTTAAGACCTACGTTAACCTGATCATTAGTTATTTCATCTTCATTAATGATTTTGGCTTTTCTAATCATATTCTCAAGTTTATGGATTCTTTCTTCAAGTTCTGCCTGTTCGTTTTTTGCTGAATCGTATTCGGAGTTTTCGGAAAGGTCACCATAAGAAATTGCTTCTTTTAATCTCTCTGATACTTCCTTTCTTCTTACAGAAACTAACATATCGTGTTCTGCAACTATTTTTTCATAACCTTCTTGGGTTAATAATATATCCTCTGACATAGAACTTTCTCCTTTCGACCTGTCATGAAGCAGTATTATACTTCAAAAATGCCTATTTGTCAATGTTTTCGCAATATTATACAAATACAATTTGTACGTTCTTGCAATTTGTAACATAAACTACAGATGCATAATTAATTCCAAAGGATATTATATCCCCAACCTTAATATCTCTTTCTGCATCTTCAATGTCTAAAATCGTATGGTCGCTAGAAGCTCCTATAATCTCAACTCCCTTATCCTGAGGGAAAATCTCATCTATGCTACCATAATCAACCTTGCCTATACCGATTAACGCTCTTCTTCTGATCCCTCTGTCCACATACTCCGGTGTGTGCCCAAAAGCATCTATTGAAATTTTTCCTACAGGGTGTGAAGGTTTATCCTTAACCTCAATTACCTCTGCCTTAAGAGTATATACATCCTGTTTCATAAAGCTTAAATCATATCCATAGAATACATCTAAATCCCTAGCAAGCAGGATACCTTCTCCCACTCTTAGCAAATTAATTCTTTCGGGCATATCACCATTAAATATTCTAGGAAGGCTTGTTGTTGCTCCTCCAGATATATACTCTAATTTTCTACCTATTTTATCTTCGATTCGCTCTGCTATAGCAACAAGTTCATCTAATTTATCAGCTGTTGCCTCAACAGAACCATAACAACCAAGATTTGTTCCTATTCCTGCAAGTTCTAGGTTGTGAAGTTGTTCCTCTACCATAACGGCAACTTCAACCATTTCATCTTTGTCCCAGAAACCTTCTCTTAGATCACCAAGATCCGCCATAATAATTACTTTGTGTTTTTTCCCTTGCTTCTTAGCTTCTTCGTTTAGTGCCTTTAAAACTACTTCCTCACTATTAAGACTTATATCTGTAAGTCTTATTACTTCTTCAAGTTCACTAAGCATAGGTACTCTAAGTAATAGCAATGGTAAATTAATTCCAAAATCTTTTGCATCTTGTAACTGCTCAAGCCTTGAAGATGCAATAATCTTAGCTCCACCGTCTGCAAACTGCTTAGCACATTCAGGGATGCCTGTTGTACCTTTAATTACTCCTGCAATGTCAATTCCATATTCTCCGCATCTTTTCACTATTTCAGAAACATTATGCTTTAAATGGGCCAAATTAATTTCTACTCTTGGGTATCCTTGATTTTTCATTTTTCTTAATTCTCCTTCGACGTTTTGATGTTTATTATTTTTTTTCCTTGTTGGAATCTACAAACCTTTTAATTTTTCTACCTGTTGTCTTCTCGAAGTCTTCATTTCTGATTGCTAATTTCTTAATTCTCTTAAATAGTGGAAGGGTACTGTTAATCTGGTCGATTTCTTGCCATATTAGATTTTCTAAATCTTTTTCACTATAGTCAGTACCTATAGCTTCAACTACTTCTTCCTTATCTATAGTTACAGTTGCCGCAATAGTTGTATCATTAGTACCACCTTGGCCTTCATCTCCCCAAACCATGCTTTCTGCAATATATGGCGTTCTGCACAAATAATATTCAAGCTCTTCAGGGAATACATTCTTTCCATTTTTCGTTATTATGACATTTTTCTTTCGGCCTGTGATGTAAATATAGTTATCCTTATCAACATAGCCTAAATCTCCTGAATAAAACCATCCGTCTTTTAAAGCTTCGTTTGTTGCTTCTAAATTATTGTAATACCCCATCATGACATTGTCACCTTTTAGGCAAATCTCTCCAATGCCATTTTCATCTTTGTTTTCAATTTTGACTTCCATACCCGGAAGCAATTTCCCTACGGAGGCATTACGCATATCTTTTTCCACATCAGGATTTAATGCAGCCATAGGCGCACATTCCGTAAGTCCATATCCTTGAACAGCAATAATTCCAATGTCATTAAAGAATTGTAAAATTTCAGGATCAATCGCAGCCCCTCCAGAAATAAGTACTCGCAGTCTTCCTCCAAATACATTAAGAATATCCTTTACAAATGGCTTACTGATATCAAGTTTAATCTTTTTAGTTTTCCTATTTATCTTCAATAATGTTTCTACTTGTTTTTCTTTGCCCTGTTTCCTTATATTTTTCCATATTTTTTTATATAGGTTTTCAATTAATACAGGTACCCCTAAAAGCATAGTAGGTCTAACTTCTTCTAAATTCTTTGTAATATATCTCAAGCCCTCACAATATGCAATAGATGCACCCTTATAAAGAGGCATCAAAAATCCACATGTACATTCATAGGTATGATGTATAGGAAGCACTGAGAAGAAAATGTCCCATGGGTTTACTTTTAGTATAGTTGGTGCAGCCATTAAATCATGGACTAGATTATCATTAGACAGCATTACATTCTTCGAAACTCCAGTAGTTCCGGAAGTGAATAACAATACCGCCATATCGTCAGCAATTATCTGAGCATCTATAAACTGTCTATCTCCTTGACTGACTTGAGCTTTACCTTCTTCAATTAGCGCTGACCAGGATAGAACATCTTTATCGTGTGACTTTTTATTGTAGTTTACCAAAACCTCTAGATTGGTTTTACCATTGTCACTCATTGTCTTAAACATAGTTTCATATTTATCATCAAAAATAACACATGAAACATCTGCTTCTATTATTAGATGTTCTAATTCTTCGGCGTTTAATTCTTTATCTAAAGGAACTACAATGCCAACGCCTCCTATAACTGCCAGATAACTAGATTCCCACTGATAGCATGTGTCACCAATAATTCCTATTCTCTTACCCTTAAGACCTCTGTTAATAAGCGCTGTTCCAAGTCCATTTACATCGGCTAACGCCTCTTTATAGGTAATGTTTTTATATGGTTCATCATGACTAAACTTTTGTCTAAATGCAACATTATCGCCATATTCGGCAACGCTAGTTTCAAACATTTGTTTAATATCGGTAATCGGACGACTATCTCTGTATCTAATCAAAGGGTCTTTGCTTGTTTCGTAGCTTTTTGCTCTTTCTAAAGCCCTCTTCATCTCCATCTGTTTTATCTCTTCGTAAGTCATGTTTGCCTCCCTCATTAAAGGGGTTTGCTCTGTCTTTACTGCAAATCTCTTTATTTTTCCAGTAGTAGTTTTTTCGAACTCTGTAGACCTTATATTAATTCTTCTAACTCTCTTATAAGGTGTCATTTTTTCATTAGCCTTGTCTGTTACATCTTTAAAGAAATGATATATATCACTTTCACTCATTTTACCAAAGGACTCTTGAAGCAACTGATAATTAGGGTAGATAGTTGCCGTTACAATAGTGTTTCCAACCCTTTCATCCTTAACGCCGTGTACCATTACTTCTTTTATATATTCATTTTCAAGTAAATAATATTCAACCTCTTCAGGGAAAATATTTTTACCGCCTTTAGTAACTATAACATTTTTCTTTCTACCGGAAATATATAGGAACCCCTCTTCATCAAAATATCCATAATCCCCTGTATATAGCCATCCGTCCTTGAGAACTTCTGCTGTGGCTTTAGGGTCTTTATAATATCCTAACATCACAGATGGGCCTTTGCAAATAATTTCGCCGACTCCATTTTTATCTTTATCTACAATTTTCACCTCTGTTCCCGGCATTGGTTTGCCTACAGAAGCAGCCTTGCTATATCTATCTTGATTTACTGCAATAATAGGTGCATTCTCTGTCATTCCATAGCCTTGAATCATAGGGACACCCATTGCTTCAAAATCTTCTATAACTTTTGGGTCAATTGCAGCCCCACCTGCTATTAGAATTTCTATGTCATTTCCTAAAGTAGTATGAACTGGCTTAAACATTTTTTTCATCAACATTGGATTATTATAAAGCTTCATCTTTCTAGATAGGTCTATAGCTTTTCTTAACTTCTCCTCATTACCAAGAGATTTGGCCTGTTTCCAAAGATTTTTATACATCTTCTCGAATATTAAAGGAACACCTAGCATTATCTCTGCATCAACTTCTACTAAGTTCTTTTGAATGTATTTTATTCCTTCACAAATTGCAATACATAATCCCTGATAATAGCAAGTCATAATATGGCAAGTCATTTCATAGGCGTGATGCATAGGTAAAACCGAAAGACCTACTCCACCTTCCTTAGGCTGAACAAGTTTTGACATATTATATACGTTTTGGGAAATATTATTATGTGATAGCATAACTCCTTTTGCCAAACCCGTTGTTCCTGATGTAAACATTAAAGTTGACATTTCGTTAGGATCTATATCTGAATTCACATAATCCCTTATGCCTTCTTTTATTAATTTTTTTCCTTCTGAAATTAGCTTTGGAATAGATAAGTATCCTTCCTGGTGATCCTCTTCTGCCATTGAAATCAAATACTCTACATTGTGCTGTCCCTCAACTAGTTTTTTTATATTCTTTTCTGCACTTTTAGAGAATACTACTCCACTTACCTCTGCTCTATTAATTAAGTTTACTACTTCTTCTGGAGGAAGATTTTTATCTAGAGGTACGATCACCCCAACTCCACATACAGTAGCAAAATATGTTAATAACCAATAATAGCTGTTTTCCCCAATTACAGCGATTTTCTTTCCTTTAAGGCCCAAGTCTACTAATCTAGTCCCCAAAGCGTCCATTTCTTCTCTGACTTGTCCAAAAGTTATATCTTCAAAATCTCCACCAGGTCTATATTTCACTTTATAGGCAGGCCGATCTTTATATAGTTCAGAACTGGTTATAATTAAATCCTTTAAATCTCGTACTTTTCTTACTGGATAGTACACTCCATCATATTTCTGTTTATTCATAATCCATCTTCTTTCCCTTATTTGATTACATTAATATAACATTTTATCATTTTTTATGGGTTTTATCAATACTTTGAACATTATCCGGATTACTCTTTAATTTTATCAAATACTAAAGATAAATTCTTTGTCAAATTTTTGTTATATAGTAAAATCTTTTGGAAATAAGGCCATTTCAAACAAAAAATTCATACAACAGTGTATGAATTTTTTTGTTTTGAATTTCTATGCAATTTCTAATGCAATCTCCATCATTTTCGTAAATGTAAGTTGGCGTTCTTCTGCAGTGCACTCTTCTCCAGTGAAAGGGCAGTCAGAGATTGTACAAATACATAATGCATTTTTTCCTGCTCTCGCTGCGTTCATATAAAGGGCTGCTGCCTCCATTTCCACTGCTAAAACACCCATCTTTTGCCACTTAATTAAACTTTGGGAATCATCATAAAAAGTATCTGATGAATATATATTTCCAACTACTGGTTCAATCCCTAGCGTTTCTGCTGCAGAAACAGCTTTTTGTATAAGTTTAAACGATCCTATTGGCGCAAAGGTTCCCGGTAAATCAAACTGTTTTGAGTAATTTGAATTAGTACATGCACCTGCACCAATAACTATATCTCTAAGTTTAAGATTTCCATTTATTGCACCTGCAGAACCTACTCTTATTATATTTTTCACATCATAGAAATTAAATAGTTCATAAGAATAAATCCCTATTGAAGGCATTCCCATGCCTGATGCCATAACGGAAACCTTCTTCCCTTTATAAAAACCTGTATAACCATGAATACCTCTTACATTGTTTACAAGTTTTGCATCTTCTAAATAAGTCTCTGCAATAAATTTAGCTCTAAGGGGGTCTCCCGGCATTAAAACTGTTTCAGCAAAATCTTCTTTATTTGCACTAATATGCGGTGTTGGTATATTTGACATTTCTACTCTCCTCTTCTATTTTCTATTACCACTATATTAACCATAAAAATAGTTTTTTGTCAAAGGCTTATGGTATAATAATAAAAACTTAAAAAAGAAGGGAGTAATAATGAAAAAAAGAATTTGCATTTTATATACAGGCGGAACTATTGGAATGGTACTAACCGAAAACGGGTACTCTCCAAAGGAAGGTTATTTTAGCGAGGCTCTAAATAAAATACCAGACTTAAATGCACAGATAATGCCAAGTTGGGATGTTATTGAATTTTCCCCTCTTTTAGATTCATCTAACATTGCTTTGGACCAATGGACACAAATTGGCAGATCCATAAAAGAAAAATACAATGATTATGACGGCTTTGTTGTATTACACGGAACTGATACTATGGCGTACACTGCTTCAGCTCTTTCTTTTATGTTGGAAAATCTAGGAAAACCTGTTATACTAACCGGCTCACAAATTCCCTTATGCGAAATCCGAAGCGATGCTAGAGATAATTTAATTACTTCGATGTTAATAGCTGCTGAAGGTAAAGTAAAAGAAGTGTGTCTTTATTTTGGGAACAATCTTTTAAGAGGTAATCGGTCTACTAAAATCTCAGCCGACGGTCTTATTGCCTTTGACTCCCCAAACTTTCCTCATTTAGCTGAGGCAGGTATCAATATAAAGTACAATGAAAACCTTCTTTTTATGCCTGATAATAAAAAACCTTTTTATTTAAGAGAATTCCAACAAATTTCAATTGGCGTTTTAAAGATTTTCCCCGGAATACAATTTAATCTTTTTGAATCTATAATGACAGAACAGTTAAACGGTATTGTCCTCGAAACCTTTGGAGCAGGTAACATACCTAGCTACGATAATGCTCTCCTTCCGATTATCAAGAAGGCTTTTGATCATGGCGCAATAATCTGCGTCTGCTCTCAGTGTCAGCAAGGAACCGTAAAGTTAGGCACCTACGAAACCAGTTCTGCCCTAACCAATGCAGGCGCTGTCAGTGGCGCTGATATGACTACAGAAGCGGCAGTAGCAAAACTATATTATTTATTTAGTCAAGGCTATAGTAAAAATAAGATTACAAAATTAATGGAAACAAATCTTCGCGGAGAATTATCTCCACAGTAAAAGGGAGGCATTAAGCCTCCCTTTTACTATGGAGCTCCCGGCCGGGATCGAACCGGCGACCTGCGCGTTACGAATGCGCTGCTCTGCCTACTGAGCCACGGAAGCATAAATGACATAAAAACAATTCATGCCATTTAGTATATTTATTTTTTATATTATCTCATATTTGCACCCTTCAAACAAGGTATCAAATCTACAAATTCCCTTAAAATTACAAAAATCACATGGACTTTCGTTACCAGACTTTTTAGGGATTAAATCAATACATCCATCTACAAGAGATTTTACCAGCTTTTTTATTTGAATGTCAACTTGCTTTTGTAATTCTTCAAACTCATCTTTTGACATAAGTGATTCCTTTGAAGTACCTAAAATCTGACCTTTACTTTCTTTTATCTGCACTATATCCGAGAAACCTGAAAATTCCCCAGCAATCTCAGCAATTATATCCGGTTCGTCTAATATTATTCCATTTAGCTTAAAGGCTTTTCTAATTTGGTTATCTAGATCTGATTTAATAATATCGTTTTCAAGACCACTAACGTCTATAGATGGTTCTGCTATATGAAAATAAAAGATTCCTGCAGGCTGTCGCCTGCTCTCTTGTGCCGCTTTCATATAAAGCATTAATTGAAGCCTATAACCTTTAACTGCCTCGTTGCAATCGAATTTTTCTATACCTGATTTATAGTCAATAATTTTTATTTTGTCGCTGTCGAGTATATCCATTCTGTCAATCTTACCCTCAATATATACTTCTTCTCCTGGCAAATTTATCACAATTGGTTTTATCTCTTTTCCCCTGCCAAAGGAGACTTCGAATTTGCTCTCTTTTATTTTTCCTGCTCTAACCTGCATGATTAATATCCAGCATATTTCTGTACATATATCTTCTAGCCTTTCCGCTTTATATTTTTCTTCATTTCCAGCTTCAAAAAGACCTTCTTTATATTTTCCAATTTCTTCAGCTATTGTTTTTTCCACAAAATCCTTGCATTCTTCTTTTGTAATTGTCATCCATTTAGAATTTTCTGAGGTTATGGCAACACCGTGCTGAGATAAAGCCCTTGATATCTTCATAAGGCAAATATGATAAATATCGCCTATCTCCCTGCCAGCCACCTGATATACCCGTCTCTCATCAGGTCTTAAACCATACGAGATTAAGTGAGAAAAAGGACATCTGCTGTATTTTTCAATTCTTGATGGGCTTAGGGATATGTTTGTTGCTTCATCTCTTAAAAATAGTGATTCCACTAACTCCCTAGGTAGATTATCCTGTTTATTGGTAAATGATAATCCTGATGTAACTTTCTGAAGGGTTTTAGTTTTATTCTCTAAATACCAGTTATATACGGCTTTCCACTCAGGCGCCACATCACCGCTGCTTCTCATTTTTTCAGTCAAATGTTTAAGGCTATTTATCGTTCCCGAGATTAATTTTAATGAGTCGGGCTGATTTAATACATCTTTTTTTATTGATATGTCATGGAATGAAGAAACTATCTCATAGATGATTTCAGATGGCCTTATTTCTTTTCCATCTTCGTCTGCCACTGAGTAGCTAATCCATAAAATTTCTGTAGGTTTGCTCAAGTTTCTATAAATACCCAGTCTCTCTTCTTGCAATCTGATTTCATCTACTTTACAAATCTCCTTGCCTTTTTCCCTGAATAAAACTTTTTCTTCTAGAGAAAACAACCCCTCATTGCCCGGATCCTGCGGCAATATTCCTTCGTTAGCACCAATAACAACCATCGCCTTAACATTACCCGTTCTAGTTCTTTGCATTGTTCCCATTATTATTCCATCTGTTGTCGGTGGGATGATTCCTACTTCAACTTGAGAAAAACCTACATTCAGTAAATTTACCAATGAATTTTTATCGAAACTATTCTCCCCAATAAGTTCAACTATTTGATCAAAAATAATAATAATATGGTTAAAAACCTGACTAGCTTCTTCCGCCAGTTCAACTTCTCCTTTTTCCTCCTGAATAGAAATATAGCGTAATATCTTGCTTTCTAATTCACAATGTTCTAATAAAAAATAATACAGTTTTTCTATAAAATCCTTTACACTTTTAGCGGTTTTCATTTCCTTTTCCAGGATTAAAAATGGGTTTATAACTTTTTCTCTAATTCGATTGATTTTATTAAGTCCATCTTCACCCAGTTCATTTATTCCTCGTATAAAAGGTTTTTTCCACATGGTTCCTTTAACTCTATATTGGAATCCATAGTTTTCTAAAATCTCCACCTCTTCTGTAGTAACATCACCAAATCCCGTTTTCAAACCTCTAAAAATATCTTGGGTATAATAACCATTTACTATTACGTCAATCATTGACATAATATAAATTACTATTGGTGAATTTAGTATACTTCTTTTCTTATCTATAAAAATATCTATACCATATTCAGCAAAAACTCTTTCTATAATAGAGCCTCTTGTCTCTTGATCGTTACAAACTAAGACTATATCTCTATATCTATAGCCTTTATCCCTTATTAATTCTGTTACAAAAGCAGCTGCGCTTTCAGCCTCATTATAAAGATTTGCACATTGAGTAATATGAATATCCTTGCACAGTTCCTTCTTCTTTTTCCCTACAGAAAAAAGTTCTCTTTCAAGATGCCTAATATCCTCACTCTTATGGGTAATCTCATATTTACTTGGTATTTCTTCTTCTGTTATTTTGTTTTTGGCCGCAATAGCTCTCTCTTTAAGGTTGTTTTTAACAAGTCCTGTTAGCTGAAAAAGGTCTTCATCCTTGCAATTTCTTGCCCACGTCAAAAGGACATTTACACTTACGGCTGATTCAATTAATTTTTCTATAACATCCAAAGCTTTAGGAGCAAAACTGTCAAAACCATATATCCATATTTCAGATTCTTTTATGGTTTTAGATTTAGGAATATTATTAATAAATAAATCTATATAATCCTCTGAGTCAGTATATTTGCCTTCTATCTGCTTTTCATACTGACTATAAAGAAGGTAAATATCCTCCAATTTTTTCTTTAAATACCCTTCACTCTCAATACTATCTATTATGGATTTAAGCATTTCAGCGTCGCCATTATACTGTTTCATTTCAGAAATAAAATTATTTACTAGCTCTATAAAGGTATTCTTTTCTTCTAAGCCTCTAAAAACCTGTAACGCTTCTTTTTCGTTGTATGCAATGCTAGACAAAAGCATATGTCTACCATATTTATCAATAAACGTGCGTTTTCCTCCACCCAATTCATTTATAAGTCTATGACCTAATCTCGACATACTTATTATTTCAATATCCATAAGGCCTTTGGAGTTTAAGTATTTTATTGCCTGTTTTTCTGCCTCCAACGTATATTGGTCGGGAACTATTATAAGCGCCCGACCATTGATTTTCTCATATATGAACTTCTCTTTATCTATACATTCTCTTCCATAGAAAATATTTAACATGTTTTCCTCTTAAATAATTTCAAACAAATCATTAGCTTCTTTAATAATATACTCCGGTTTATTAGGACCATTTTTGTCTTCTTCAGTAACAGCTATAGCCCAGTCAACTAAAACCGATTTCACTCCTGCATTTTTCGCACACAGTATGTCGAACATACTGTCTCCTACCATTATAGCCTCTTTTTCTGAAATCCCAAAGTTTTTTAATGCGATTAAAACCGGTTCAGGATCAGGTTTATGCTTATTTGTATCATCACAAGACACAATATTATCAACATATTTATCCAAATTAAACTTCTCTAACCCAGTCAATGTTGTGTCTCTAGTTCTAGAGGTTACTATTCCAATATTATAAGCTTTCTTTTTTAGCTCTGAAATAAGTTCATACATTCCATCAAATAAAGTGATAGACTCTTTAAAATGAAGTCGTTGATACTCCCTATATGTTTCTATTGCCTCGCTGATATCCTCCCCAGGGAATGCCCTCTCCATGCTTATCCAAAGGGGTTCTCCAAAAGTCTTAACAATCTCTTTTACAGGGTGTATCTTCCCTCTATATTTTTTATAAGTATGCTGCCAAGAGTCAATTACCACCTGGTTTGTATTAGCAACAGTTCCATCAAAATCAAATATTATGGTGTTTATAGCCATTGCTTCTCCTTTTATAATTTCATAGTTAATGCTACTTTTTGCTTTTCATAATCAATACTCAGTATTTTTACCTTTACAGTATCTCCTACAGAAACAACATCCATGGGATGTTTAATATATTTATCGCTTAATTGCGATATATGAACCAATCCATCATTTTTTACTCCAATATCGACGAAAGCTCCGAAATCCACTACATTCCTTACTGTTCCAGTCATCTCCATATCTACTTTTAGATCCTCAAAACTTCTCACGTCATTTCTGAAAATAACAGGTGGTGCATCGTCTCTAGGGTCCCTTGCAGGCTTTTTCATTTCATCTATTATATCCGTCAAAGTCATTTCGCCAATGCCTAAATCTTCCGCCATCTTTTTTATGCTTTCAGATAGTTTTTTCCCGGGATATGCTGCCCATATTTTTTCGTCGATATCCTTTGCTCCACCATTTTGAATTTCTTCTTTAGATACGCCAATTCTTGCCATCATCTCTTCTGCAGCTTTATATGATTCAGGATGTACAGACGTACTATCCAAAGGATCTTTTCCTTCGCTTATTCTCATAAACCCTGCGCACTGTTTAAAAGTCTTCTCACCTAGTTTTGCAACTTTTAGTAACTGTTTCCTTGATTCAAATTTGCCATTTTCTTCTCTAAAAGCAACGATATTCTTAGCTATTCCCATGTTAATTCCTGCAATATAGGACAGTAATGACGGAGAGGCTGTATTTAAATCAACCCCAACTCTATTTACGCAATCTTCAACTACGTTTGCTAAGGCCGTATTCAAATAACCTTGATTTATATCGTGCTGATACTGCCCAACTCCAATATGCTTAGGATCAATTTTAACAAGTTCTGCCAGTGGATCTTGTAGTCTCCTTCCAAGAGACATTGCCCCTCTGGTTGTAACATCTAAATCAGGATACTCCTCCGTTGCCAGTTTAGATGCAGAATAAACAGATGCCCCAGCTTCGTTTACGATAGTATATTGTACATCATAGTCATTTTTTTTCAAAAAGTTCGCTACTACTTCTTCAGTCTCTCGCGAAGCCGTTCCATTACCGATAACAATTATATCAATTCCAAACTTCTCAATCATTTTTTGCAGAACTCTTTCGGTACCTGCTATATCATTTTTAGGCTGTGTAGGGTAAATAGTAGTATACGCCATTAGTTTCCCAGTTTCATTTAAAACAGCTACTTTACAACCTGTCCTATATCCCGGGTCAATACTTATTACTCGTTTGCCTTTTACCGGTGGAACCATCAAAAGGTTCTCGGTATTTTTGGCAAAAACTTTTACTGCATCTAATTCCGCTCTCTCTGTTAACAGATTCCTCATCTCACGTTCGATAGAAGGCGCCATAAGTCTCTTATAAGCATCTGTAATAGTTTCAATCAAGATATTATAGAATATAGATTTGTCATTTCTGATAATCTCTTTTTTGATTAAATCTGTTAAATCCTCCTGAATAACTACAACCTTAACTTTTAATTTCTTTTCTTTTTCTCCTCTGTTTACAGCAAGGACTCTGTGGTTTGGAATTTTATTAATTGCCTCTTGATATTCATAATATGTATCATAGACTGTCTTTTCTTCCGGGTTTACTGCTTCAGTTGAAATCAGGCCTGTTTCAAAAGTCTTTTCTCTTACCATCTTAGTTATTTCCGGATCATCAGCTATCATCTCAGCGATTATATCAGAAGCACCTTGGATGGCTTCTTCAGCAGTGTTAACATCTTTTTCAGGGTCGACAAATTTCCCAGCAATTTCATCAACTGAACCAGACGTATTTTGCTGACTGAAGAAAATCATAGCCAAAGGTTCAAGGCCTTTTGCTTTTGCCTTTGACGCTCTTGTAGCCTTTTTTTGTTTGTATGGTTTGTAAAGATCTTCTACTCTCTGCAAAACCTCTGCCTTTTCTATTTCCAGCTTTAGTTCCTCTGTCAGTTTTCCTTGTTCGTCAATAAGTCTAATTACTTCTTCTTTTCTAGCCTCTAAATTTCTAAGGTATTGAAGTCTCTCTTCCATATCCCTTAATGTCACGTCTGTAAGCCCACCTGTAACTTCTTTTCTGTATCGTGCAATAAATGGTATTGTATTGCCTTCATCAATTAAATTTACAGTGCTCTCTACCTGTCCGACCTTAACCTTAAACTCAGCCGCTAATTTGTCTATAATATTCATATTCTTATTCCTTCTGTTTTAATTTTTCATTAATAAAATAATCTAAATCCCCATCCATTACAGCATTTACATTACCAACTTCCGCCCCTGTTCTATGATCTTTTACCATAGTGTAGGGCTGGAAAACATAAGATCTTATCTGAGATCCCCATGTTATTAAAGAAAAATCACCTTTTAGTTCTTTAAGATTTTCTTTATGTTCCTGCTCCTTTAACTCAATTAGTCTGGAAGTCAGGATTTTCATTGCCATATCTTTGTTTTGATGTTGGCTTCTCTCGTTTTGGCATGTTACCACAATATTTGTGGGAATATGCGTTATCCTAATTGCAGAATCCGTTTTGTTTACGTGTTGACCTCCTGCACCACTGCTCCTATAAGTGTCTATCCTTAAATCCTCAAGGTCTATATCTATGGTCATATCATCTTCTATCTCTGGTATTACTTCTAATGATGCAAAGGATGTCTGTCTTTTACCCGCCGCATTAAACGGAGAAATTCTTACTAACCTATGAACGCCTTTTTCATTTTTCAAGTATCCATAAGCATTTTCTCCTTCCACAATAAGAGTCGCACTTTTTATTCCTGCTTCTGTGTCATCTTGTAAATCTATAACCTTTACATTGTACCCTTTTTTCTCTGACCACCTAGTATACATTCTAAGCAGCATTTCAGCCCAATCCATTGCATCGACACCACCTGTCCCTGCATGTATAGATATAATAGCATTATTGTGGTCATACTTTCCGTCAAGTAAAGTCTTAATTTTTAGGTTATCTAAACTTGAATTCAATGCATGAAAAGAAGAAACTAAATTTTTAGCTTCTCCTTCATCTTCCATTTCTTCAACAAGTGGTATTAGTTGATCTATATCATCAAGTTCATTTTCTAAAGCATAAAAATCTTCTAAAGCTTTTTCTACAGATTTTTTTTCTTTAAGTATCTTCTGCGCAATATCTGGTTCATCCCAAAACCCGACTTCTTCAATTTTACTATTAAAGCCTTTTAGTTTTTCCTTTAACCCTGCAAGGTCAAAGAGACTCACCTACCTCTTTCAAATTTTCCTTGGTAGATGGAATTTGTAATTTGATCTGATCTAATTCTAACATGATTCTCCCCCTATTTATTCATACAGCAGTTCTTATACTTTTTACCCGAACCACAAGGGCAAGGATCATTCCTTCCGATTTTTGGTTCTTCTCTTCTTACTGTTTCTTGTTTGCTATCTCTATCTGGAACAAAAGTCTGTTCAGGGCTATCAGCTGCTCCATGCTGTGGAGCGTCTACATAATCACTCTTTTTAGCTTCCTTTGCTTCCATAATTGCTTTTCGTTCTGTAGTTGTATTTACTGTTACATTAAAGCAATATTTTACCGTATCTTCACGTATACCTTGAATCATCTGTTCAAACATATCAAAACCTTCTTTTGCATATGCTGCTGCAGGGTCCTGCTGACCTAATGCACGAAGACCAATTCCTGATTTTAACTGATCCATAGCATCAATATGATCCATCCAAAGATTATCAACAACACGAAGAAGTATCATTCTTTCTACTTCTCTCATGTGTTCTACGCCTATTTCAGCTTCTTTTTCTTCATAAATAGTTTCAAAAGCAGCGTATAGGTTTTCTTTAAGAGATTCCTCTGTTAAGCTTTGAACCTCACTATCTTTTAATGTAGTTTTTAAGTCAAATTTACTTGCGATTTTTTTAAGGTTTTTTTCTAGTGTCTCTAAGTCCCACTCTTCTGGATATTTTGAGGCGAATATTATTGGATCTGCAATCTCATCTATATACTCTCTAGTCATATTAGCAATATAATCTTTTAGATCCTCACCAAAAAGAACTTTTCTGCGTTCTTCATATATGATTTCTCTCTGCTTGTTCATTACATTATCATATTGTAAAACATATTTTCTAATGCCAAAGTTTTTACCTTCAACCTTTTTCTGCGCACTTTCAATGGATTTTGTTAACATTCCAGCCTCAATTGCCTCATCCTCTTCAAGCCCCATCTTTTTAACAATTGTTTGCATCCTTTCGCCACCGAAAAGACGCATTAACTCATCTTCCATAGAAATATAAAACTGTGTAGAACCTGGGTCACCTTGACGACCAGATCTTCCTCTTAGCTGATTATCTATACGTCTTGATTCATGTCTTTCTGTTCCTATGATACAAAGTCCGCCTAACTGTCTAACCTTCTCTTGCTCTTCTCTTCTTTCTTCTTTAAATCTATCGTGAAGTTTATTAAAAGTTTCTCTAGCTTTATTCATCTCAGGGTCATCAGATTTGACAAAACTTGTTGCGAATGAAATCTGTTCATCGGTAAAGCCTTCTTTTTTCATCTCCCTCTTAGCTTCAAATTCAGGGTTTCCGCCAAGTATAATATCTGTACCTCTACCTGCCATATTTGTAGCTATAGTTACAGCATTTAAACGTCCTGCTTCCGCAACTATTTCTGCTTCTTTATCATGCTGTTTCGCATTTAAAACATTATGCTTAATTCCCTTTTTTCTAAGCATGTCACTAAGTATTTCTGATTTTTCAATTGAAATAGTACCAATAAGTACTGGTTGACCGGTTTTATGAATTTCTGAAACTTTAGTTGCGATTGCTTTGAATTTTCCTATTTCCTTACCATATATCGAGTCCTGCAAATCTTCTCTTGCAATCGGCTGGTTTGTTGGTATTACTACAACATCCATGTTATATATATCTCTAAATTCTTCTTCTTCAGTCTTAGCAGTACCTGTCATACCTGATAGTTTTTGGTACATTCTGAAATAGTTCTGAAGTGTTATAGTTGCTAATGTTTTGGATTCAGATCTTACTAACACACGTTCTTTTGCTTCAATAGCCTGGTGAAGACCATTACTATATCTTCTTCCGAACATAAGACGTCCGGTAAATTCATCGACTATTACAATCTCACCATCTTTAACAATATAATCTACATCTCTTTTCATAAGGTTTCTTGCTTTTAGTGCTTGCAAAACATGATGGTTTATTTCCATGTTTTCTGGGTCTCCAAAGTTTTCTAAATTAAAAAACTTCTCCGCCTTTTCAACGCCTTCTTCAGTTAAAGAAACCTGTTGGTCCTTCTCTTCAACAGTAAAATCTTTTTCATTTGCTAAAGTAGTTACAAATCTATCTGCAGTTTTATATAAATCAGTTGATTTTGCACCTTGTCCGGAAATAATAAGTGGCGTTCTTGCTTCATCAACTAAAATTGAGTCAACTTCGTCTATAATTGCATAATTTAACTCTCTTTGCGTTAAATCTTCTTTATAAATAACCATATTATCTCTCAAATAGTCAAATCCGAATTCATTGTTAGTACCATAGGTAATATCAGCTCTATATGCAGCTTTTCTGACTTCTTCACTAATTCCATGGATTACGCAGCCTACAGTTAGTCCTAAGAAAGAATATAGTTTACCCATCCACTCTGCGTCACGTTTCGCCAGATAATCATTTACTGTAATTACATGTACACCTTTTCCTTCTAAAGCATTTAGATATGCCGGTAAAGTCGCAACCAAGGTTTTACCTTCACCGGTTTTCATCTCTGCGATTCTTCCCTGATGAAGGGCAACACCACCAATAAGTTGTACCCTAAAATGCTTCATGCCAAGACTTCTAAAAGCCCCCTCTCGGCACACAGCGAAAGCTTCTGGTAATAAGTCATCTAAGCTTTCTCCATTTTTTATTCTTTCCCTGAATTCTTCTGTCTTCCCCCTTAGCTGCTCATCTGTTAATTGTTGCATTGTTTCATCAAAGCTCTCAACTTTGTCTACGATTACCCCAATCTTTTTTACTTCTTTTGCATTTAAATCACCAAAGATTTTTTCCATTAGACCCATATTATTATTAGTCCCCTTTCTATTCTTCATCTTCTAAGGTTTTAATAACCTTTAAATTTATTTCAATTGCTTTTTTTTCGTCTGCTTTAGTAACTTTAACATGGAAGATTTTATCTCCGATTTCATAGTCGAAAACATCTCCTGTTTCAGGAAGTTTATCTATCTGTAAGACTACCCATCCGTTAACCGTAGTCACATCGAGTTCCTCATCCTCATCGAAGTAATCAAACATTTTTTCTACATTAGTACTTCCTAAAACTCTATAAGTTCCATCTTGAAGTTTGGTTATTTCTTGCGATTCAACCTCATCGTGCTCATCATAAATTTCACCTACGAGTTCCTCTATAATATCCTCCATAGTAACCAGACCTGAAGTTCCACCATACTCGTCTACTATAATCGCAATATGAGTTTTATTGAGTTGCAATTTTTTTAGTAAGGCTGAAATTTTCATTGATCCGGCAACATAAACAACTGGTTTAACATAGTCAGAAACAGTTTTCTCTGTATTGTTTATATAGTTATGAAAATCTTTCTGATTTAAAACCCCTAAAATTTTGTCCAGATCATCTTCATATACCGGTAATCTGGAGAAGCCTGTTTCCAAAAACAGCTTTGCAACTTCTTCTTTACTTGCATCTATTTCAATTGCCTTTATATCAACTCTAGGCGTAAGCACGTCCCATGCTTCAAGGTCATTAAACTCAATAGCATTTTGAATTAGTTCACTTTGATCATTATTTATACTTCCCTCAGTTTCGGCCTCTTCTACTATGGTTAGCAGTTCATCTTCTGTAATAGCCCTGGAACAACTTACACGAAAAATTTTTGCTAATATTTTTTTCCACTGGCTGAAAATCCAATTTACAGGAGTCAATATAATCATAAAGCACTTGATAAGAGGTGCTGATAACATAGAAAACTTTTCTGCATTCTCCTTTGCTACGCTTTTAGGTGATATCTCTCCAAAAACCAAAACTACCACTGTAATGACAATTGTTGCTATAGTAGCCCCGTACTCCCCATAAAGGTCTACAAACAGAACCGTTGCAACTGCTGTCATTGCAATATTAACAATATTATTTCCTACTAATATGGTAGACAATAGGCTGTCATATTGCTCCTCAAGTTCCAGTACTCTCTTTGCCATTTTGTTCCCATCATTGGCCAAATTTTTAACTCTAATCCTATTGATAGATGTAAACGCGGTTTCAGTAGCCGAAAAATATGCCGACATAATTACCAATACGATAATTGCAATGACTGACCCCGTTATACTGTGACTATCCATCTAATTTTTATTCCTCCCTGTATTTAGTATTGTAACATAGTATTATACCTTATTTTTCAAGAAAAATAAAGCTTTCTAATTTGAATATTCTGTGACGATAAAGTGTGAGTTCAATGTTTAGGTCTTTAGTTGACACCGTTATATCCTATGAATATAATGTGAATAGAATAAGGAGGTTTTTTACTATGTCAACTAAAACAACTTTACTAGAAATATTACTAGATAATAAAGAAAAATATATATCAGGCCAAGACCTGGCTGACAAGATAGGTGTATCAAGAAATGCTGTATGGAAAGCCATGGAGCAGCTTCGCTCTTCTGGTTATAAAATAGAAAGCAAGCCAAGTACAGGATATAAACTTGTAGGCGATACTGATCTTATCACAACTGAATCAATTAAGGATCTTTTACAGGTCCCATGTAATCTAAAAGTTTTCGACACAGTAGATTCTACTAATAATGTTGCCAAAGAGTTTAAGTCTTTAAACCTCCCAACAATTGTCATAGCCAACAAACAGACTGCCGGGAGAGGACGTATGGGTAGAACTTTCTATTCTCCTGCCAACTCCGGGCTTTATATGTCCATTGCTTTTAAACCTCTTTTTGATTTAAATAAATCTATGAATATAACCATGGCAACTGCTGTAGCAGTATGCCGTGCTTTAGAAAAAACAGCCCATGCCAATCCTAAAATAAAGTGGGTAAATGATATATTTGTTAATGGAAAAAAAGTATGTGGTATATTAACTGAAGGCCAAACCAACTTCGAAAGCGGCCAGATTGAAAGTCTTATCGTAGGAATAGGTGTAAATTGTTTCCCCTCGGATATCCCCAAGGATCTTGCCAATATTGCCGGACCCGTTTCAGAGGATAAGTCTTCTTTTTCTAGAAGTGTTCTTGCTGCCGAAATAATAAATCAGTTTTTCTATATATTAGATGATATGGACGAAAAAAGTTTTCTTAATGAATACAGAACCAAGTGTTTTATTTTAGGTAAACCTATATACGTTTACCCTCACTTAGAGCATAAAGGAATAAAAGCCAGGGCCATTGATATTGCCGATAACGGCGGCTTAATAATCGAATATATGGAAGGCCTTAAATCTCGCCAGATGACCACACTTACTACAGGTGAGGTGTCTATAAGACTAGAGCAGTAAAACCTATTACATCTGTCTTACTGCTCAACTAAAAATCTTTTTATATTCTTCTAAATTTTCTCGTATTTAATGGGGTTAGATTCTTCAAAATAAACGGTATATCCGTGTCCCGGATCAGGAATCCAATCCCATAGATTTTTATTTTCTGAAGCAAATAGCTCCATCATTATTTGGGAAATCACTCCTCCATGACATACCACAATGGAAACAGCATCTTTTCCATTATCTCTATGAGCATCTTCTCTTAGCTTGTGGTAACTTAAAAGTTCCTTCAATCCTAAAGAAACTCTTTTAATAAAACTTTTTTTGCTATCACCACCTGGAAACGCTACTTCACCGGACTGATCATCTGCCCAAGTTATAAAACCTTCCAGATCCTTTAATTCTTCATATGATTTACACTCAAACTCTCCAAAGTTCATTTCCTGAAGGTTTGTAATTGTTTTATGCTCAATCTCTCCATAAATTATTTCAAAAGTTTCTTCTGTTCTTAATAGTCCCGATGTGTAAAGATCTGCAAACTCTGGGTCAGGATACCTGCCCTCATCAGTTAAAGTTTTAAGCAATTTCCTGCCTTCTTCAGCTAAAGGCAGATCAGTTTTTCCGTAATACCATTTCTTTACATTCCCCTCTGTAATTCCATGACGTATAAAATGTATACAAGATTTCATTTTTACCTCTTCTCTTCTTTAATGTTTTGACCTATTCCGCAGAACACTCTAGTGATTACATCTGCTCTTTTGCCTAGAAAAACCATGGTTCTTCCTGTCATTTCCCTCCAGGCTCTCTCCTTTTTTTCCATAGGTACAACTCCTTGGGAAATATCCGTGCAAATAACGATTTTATCCTTTAATATTTCCCATTGTTCTTCTAAATAATCTTTTGCTTCAATTTCCCCATTAACACAGGCAAATATAAAATTCTCTAAGTTAGTTATAATTTTTTTATCCAGGTCAATATTTATTGTGTCCATTTCACATTGAAACACATCTTCCATCTGTAAGTTATATTTTTCTAATGCATATTCCAGTTTGCCCTGATATGCTCCTCCAAAAATTAATATCATAATCTACCTCTATATTATAGCTAAATAATAGCTAACATTAAAATTCCTGCCAGTTCAGTTATGCTGATTGTATACCCTGCAATATCACCGCTCATTCCCCCAAGCTGTTTTCTGGCATATCCACAAACCAGAAATCCAACTATAATCATCAATAATGAACATGCTAATGTGTCTATCCATCGAAGGCTAAAGTACAATCCTGCACAAACTACTGTGACTACCTGGAAGATAACTGCTATTCTGTACTTAGCTCTGCCCTTCTCTTCATAGTCTTTAACATACTGGCTATGACCAATCGGCTTATAACTAAGAACACAGATTGCTGACACTCCCCTACTTATTACAGGGATAATTAACAGATTCATAATGTCTAAACCTTCTAAAGCCGTATAAATTGATACATAAAACCCTATAAATAGGAGTACCAATGTTATCACTGCAAAAGCACCTGTATGTGAATCCTTTAAAATTCTCTGTCTTTCTTCTAAAGGCCTTCGTGACATAATAGCGTCATTACAATCCATAAATCCATCTAAGTGCATAAAACCACAGATTCCATATATAAAAACCATAAGTATTAAAGCTGCCATTGTTTCTGGAATCTTGAAATAATCAGCTAGCCAGTACAATAACATCCATAATAATCCTATAACCAAACCTACGCTTGGTAAAAAGGCTAGCATAATATTTTTTAAGTTGCTATCCCATCGTTTTAAAGGGCATGGTAAGGACAAAAAGTTACCCCATGCCATAAAAAAGCCAGTAACAAATTTCATTTTACATACCCACTTTCTATTTAAAATAATATCTATTGCCAAAGGTTACTTCTATTACCTGATCACATATATTGGCTAGTTCTCTGTCAATTTTGGCAAGGGCTTTTCTATATGTTTCAGTATACTCATCAAAGTTTCTCCCATCGGAATAAATATAATCCGATACAAATACTGTATTACCAGTCTTCCTAGCAAACTCAACAAGTTCTTCTGCAACACGCTCCCCTGCTTTAAGGTCAATAGTACCATCTTTTTTGAACATCTCATTAGAAAGAAGAGCTGTTACACTATCCAACAAAAAAGCCCCTTTAGGGTTTATATTTTCCTTTAAGGCCTGGCAAATATCCACTCCCTGCTCTATAGTTTCAAATCCCCAGCCATCTCTTTCATGCAAATGCCTTTTTATACGGGCCCTATCTTCATCGTCAACAGGTATCATTGTCGCAATATAATATAATTCTACACATTGCTCTACAGACATCTTCCTTGCCAGCTCCTGAGCAAAATATGATTTACCGTTTTTGCAGCCACCACTAATAAATATATTCATTAAAATAGATTTCCCTCTCTTATTTCTTCTAGATAACCACCATCTATAGACGCTTCTTCAAGAGTTGCCATTATGTTCATTGCAGCAGTAGCAGTCTCAATTATCTTAAACGCCACAGGACATCCGCTTCCTTCTCCTAATCTCATTCCAAGATCGAACATAGGCTTAATTCCTAACCTATCCATGGCTATTATGTAACCTCTTTCATATGATTTATGGGAAGCAAACATAAAATCTGTTACAAGAGGATTAAGTTCTTTTGCAACGCATGCAGCTACAACAGAAATATATCCATCAATTACAACTGGTAATCTGTATATGGCTGCTCCTAAGAAAGCTCCCACCATGGCACAAATATCAAAACCACCTACTTTTGCAAGTTTTTCTATTGGATCTCCCATGCACCAGCTGTTAACTGCGTCATCAACAATCTTAATTTTCTTTGCAAAACCCTGGTCATTTAATCCACCACCTCTGCCAACAGTTTCAACTGCTTTAGCGCCAGTCAGTGCACTTAATACTGCTGCAGTAGTTGTGGTATTGCCGATACCCATTTCTCCTACACCAAAAATTTGACATCCTGCGTCTTTTAAAGCCTTTGCCGCCTCAATTCCTGTCAGTATTCCCTGAACAGCTTGAGCCCTTGTCATTGAAGCTTCTTTAGCTAGATTTTTAGTACCATTAGCGATTCTACGGTTTACAATTTTCTTACTAACATGGTTAATTCCATCTTCTCCCATAGTAAGCATGTCATCCGTTAATAGCTGGCTTGGTATGTCCATCTTGACCCCAACGTCAACTATAAGAAGATCTATATTATGGTACTTAGCCATAGAACTTACGCCTGTAAGACCTCTAGTAAAATTAATGGTTTGTAAAAGAGTAACCGACTGAGGCGCAGAAGCTATTCCTTCTTCAACAACACCATTATCAGCACACATTATTGCAATCCCCTGTTTCTTAACTTCATTCTTAATATTTCCAGTAATTCCTGCAAGTTTAATCGAAATGTCCTCTAAGTAGCCTAAACTTCCTGGTGGCTTTGCCAAGTAATCTTGTCTCGCTTTTGCCATTTCCATTGCTTTTTCATCTGCACCCTTAATAGTACCAATCAATTCAAACATCTTTTTTTCATTCATAGCATACGTTCCTTTTCTATATAATATTATTATTTTTCATCCATAAAATTGAACTCTTACAGTCCATGCTCTCGATGGTAATTGTGGTGTCTCTACTACAATTCTTTTCAATTCCGTCAAAAATATCTCCAATATTCATGCTACCATTGTCAATAGAATTATGCAAATCTTTATTTCCATCGTTGTTATGCATATGTATATGTGATATATATGGCCCCAGAGTCTCTATCCAGTCTATAACATTTAGCTTGTCTTTAATAAAGACATTTGCGTGTCCTACATCTAAACATGCTTTTACTCTTTTATCCCCAATTTTTTCTATAAGCTCTCTCATTAAAAAAGGTTCATCTTCAAATACGTTTTCTATTGCTAAATTAAAATCTTCCGGTTTATCTTTGATAAAATCCCTCCAAAAGTCTACAGATCGTTCTACATGCCATTCCTTAAAATATAAAAATGGCATATATCCTGAATGTACCACCATTTTCTTTACCCCCATTTTTTTAGAAACAGCGTAAGCTTGTTCTAATCTTGTATATGTTAGATCTACAACTTTAGGATCCATAGAATCAGGGCTTAACTCAGTAAACGGCCCATGGATTATAGCTTTGCATCTTTTGCATTTTTCCCAGTCTCTATTCATCTGAATCAGGGTATTGTCAATATTTTCATCGTCAAGATTAGCTGAAATGCAAAGATGATTAAACTCAATATTCAAGTTATTTAATGCAATAGTTTCTATGGCCTCGTTAGCAAATGTTGCTATATATATTCTTTCTCTCACTATATTTTTTCTCCAATTATCAAGGTTGTATTATTTACAATCATTTTATCATAAATTTGTATTTAAAAAAAGTTTCCTCACTTGTAAATATTATCTTAATTTAATATAATGATACTAGGTATTATTATATTAAATAGAAAAGGAAATAAAAACATGAACAAAAAATTACAAAGTGATCTTATGTTATTGCTCACTGCAATTATCTGGGGATCGGCATTCGTTGCCCAAAAAGCAGGAGCTGTTCTAGAACCATTCACTTATAATGGTATCAGAATGTTAATTGGTGGTATAGTCCTTATTCCAGTTATTTTTGTATTACAAAAACTTAATGGCAATAAAAAAGATGATACTACTAAAACCGAAGCCGATTTAAAACTAGAAAAGAAAGTCCTGATTATTGGCGGTATTGTTTGTGGTTTTGTTCTCTTTGTGGCATCATCACTACAACAGTTTGGCTTATATTTCGATACGGATGCAGGTAAAGCCGGATTCATTACTTCTCTATACATAGTAATTGTTCCAGTTCTAGGCCTGTTCCTTAAGAAAAAAGTACGTCCTATTATTTGGTTTTGCGTTGCATTAGGAGCAGTTGGTTTCTATCTCCTTTGCATTGTAGGAAAAACTGATCAATTAACACTACAGTCTGGAGACTTTTTCGTATTACTTTGTTCATTTGCTTTCTCATGCCATATCTTGGTTGTAGATCACTTCTCACCAAAATGTGACGGGGTTAAGCTTTCATGCATACAATTTTTCGTTGCCGGCATAGCAGGCTTACTATGTATGGCTATTTTTGAAACTCCTGTTTTAGAAGATATTATTGATTGCTGGCTTCCAATTTTATATTGTGGCGTGCTATCATCAGGTGTTGCTTATACATTACAGATAATCGGCCAAAAGAATGCAGAGCCAACAGTTGCCTCACTAATAATGAGTTTGGAATCTGTTTTCGCTGTAATCTTTGGTGTCTTATTAATAAACGAAACTTTAACTTTATATGAGGGTCTTGGCTGTATCGTAATATTCATCGCAGTAATTATATCTCAGTTGCCTTCTAAAGAAGATAGATTGAAAGCAAAGGAAGTGGAATAATATGTTATCAAGAGAAGAGGCCTTAGAATTACTAAAAAAATATAACAAAGAAGAATTTCATGTTCACCATGGAGAAATGGTAGAAGGGACTATGCGTTATTTCGCCGAAAAACTAGGCTATAACGATGAGGCGGATTTTTGGGCAATGGTTGGTCTTCTCCACGACATAGATTTTGAAATGTGGCCTTTAGAGCATTGTAAAAAAGCTCCTGAACTGTTATTAGAGGCTGGGGTAGATGAAAAAATGATCCACGCAATAGTTTCTCATGGTTACGGGCTTTGTTGTGATGTCAAACCTGAGCACCAAATGGAAAAGGTTCTCTTTGCCTGTGATGAACTTACCGGTTTAATAGGTGCTGCTGCGTTAATGCGTCCTTCAAAAAGTTGCAAAGATATGGAGTTAAAATCTTTAAAAAAGAAATTTAAAGATAAGCATTTTGCTGCAGGATGTGATAGAGAAATAATTAAACAGGGGGCAGAAATGTTAGGTTGGGAACTTGACCAACTACTTAGCGATACATTAGAGGCTATGAAACTTATCGAAAAATAATATAAAACATTACAAATGTCTCTAGCGAAGGCCGATTCCTGAATATCTCAGGGGTCGGCCTTTTGCGAACAAATATTTAAGTATTACATCAAAATATTCGGTTTCCCTTCTATTTATCCAGTTATTTTAATATTTCCTTAAAATTGTTCTATATATTATGAACATTGTATTGAAGAATACCCCCTTTTACATGATATAATTATTATAGAATTAATATTTAATAAGGGAGAATTACCGAGACATGGAGAAATTTTTTAAACTTTCAGAACATGGTTCTGATGTAAAAACAGAAGTGACAGCAGGAACAACTACCTTCCTTTCTATGGTATATATTCTAGCTGTCAACCCTTCAATTCTTTCAGCTGCAGGCATGGACCCTAGTGCCGTTTTCACTGCCACGGCAATTTCTGCTGCCTTAGCCACATTATTTATGGCTTTCTTAGCCAATTACCCTATTGCACTAGCCTCAGGAATGGGACTTAACGCATATTTTTCTTTTTCTGTCTGCATTCCCCTTGCCAAACAGGGAATTGAAAACCCATGGGAAATTGCGCTGGCAGCCGTCTTCGTAGAGGGAATTGTATTTATTTTACTATCATTTTGTAACTTTAGAGAAAAAATAGTAAATGATCTTCCTAATAATCTAAAACATGGCATTACTGCCGGAATTGGTTTTTTTATTACTTTGATAGGCTTAAAAAGTGGAGAAATCGTAAAACTAGGTTCTGGTGATGTTTTAGAACTAGGAAATGTTGCATCTCCTCAATTTGTATTGGCAATTATTGGGTGTATGATTATATGTATATTAAAGCACTATAATATAAAAGGCTGCATTCTATGGGCAATACTTGCAACTTGGGGATTAGGAATGATTGCCCAATATACAGGATGGTACCATGTGGATATTGAAAGCAGCTGTTTTTCATTATATCCGCAATTTTCAATAGATAAAATATTGCCTGCAAAACCACTTTTATTTGCTTTTGATTTTTCTTGGGCAGCAAAACATATTATAGAATTTATAGTTATTGTATTTTCATTTTTATATATGGACTTATTTGATACTGTAGGAGGTTTGATTGGAGTTGCAGAAAGAGGTAATTTATTAGACTCTCATGGTAAGTTAAAAAATGTAAAAGAAGCTTTATTATCTGATGCTTTAGGTACAGTTGTCGGTTCAATCCTTGGAACATCAACAGTTACAAGTTATGCAGAGTCATGTGTAGGGGTTTCCAATGGAGGAAGAACAGGTCTTACCGCCGTTACAGTTGCCGGACTGTTTGTAGTATCCCTGTTTTTTGCGCCTATCTTTTTAGCAATACCTGCATTTGCTACTGCACCAGCTTTAATATATGTAGGACTATTAATGATAGAATCAATTAAATCAATTAAATTCGGTGAGAATATTGCCGACGATTTTAGTTCCTTTGTTGCAATTGTTTTGATGCCGTTTACATATTCTATAGCAAATGGTATTATGTTTGGAATATTATCATGGGTAATAATCAAAATATCCATTAGACAATCTAAAGAAATACCATTGATCATGTGGCTATCCAGTTTAATTTTTATACTGCGTATTGTTACCTTGATAATTTAGGTTTTAGTTGAAAGATAAAAGCTTGGGGAGTATAATAGAAGTGAATGAATTATCGAGAAAGGAACTTTAATAATGTACCACGAGATGTCTATCGCTGGGTTAAGACGTCAATTACCCCTTTGTAAAATAAATGACGATTTATACATAGGAGCCTTTATAATGTTTAGCGATGTTGAGATTACTAAGGCATGCGCCACAGAACTTTTAAAGAAAGCCCCTAAATTTGATGTAATTATTACTGCCGAATCAAAAGGAATTCCTCTTGCTTACGAAATGGCAAGACAAGTAGGAATAGACGATTATATCGTAGCGAGAAAAGGTTCTAAATTATATATGGAAAACATTATTTCTACCGAAGTAAATTCTATTACTACTGACCATGTTCAATACCTTTGTATCGGTCAGAAAGAACAGGATTTATTGAAAAATAAAAAAGTACTTATTGTAGATGATGTAATTAGTACAGGGGAATCCCTTTTATCTTTAGAATCACTTCTTTCCCAGATTGATTGTCAGATTGTTGGTAAGATGGCAGTTTTAGCTGAAGGTGACGCTGCAGATCGAAACGATATTATTTTCTTAGAAAAACTTCCATTGTTTAATGCAGATGGAACTATAAAATAAAATTATTATCCAAAAAGCGTGGAGTCCCTCCTCGCTTTTTTTATGCATTGACTTTTTAGCATATTAGATATATTATAATATAGTATCTGAAACTATATTACATTATTTTATATACTTAATCACAAACAGGAGGGATTATTATGGCAGAAAATAAGATAAGAAGATATACTGTTGGAGAAGAGATATTTAACGGAGTAAGTCACGGGATTGGCGCATTACTGTCAATTGGAGGAACAGTAATATTAATTGTTCTCTCAGTATTATACGGTGATCATACAGCTTTAGCCTCTAGTATAATTTACGGGTCTTCCCTGATTATTCTTTATACTATGTCAACTTTATATCACAGCATCACTTCAGAAATAGCGAAAAAAGTTCTTAGGGTTTTTGATCACACCTCTATTTTTATACTAATTGCAGGTAGCTATACACCTTTCTGCTTAATTGCTTTAGACGGGAACAAAAAGGCTCTTGCTGTAGTAATTGTTGTTTGGATTTGTGCTATTATTGGAATTGTTCTAAATGCCATCAGTTTAGAAAAGACAGAGAAGTTCAGTCTCATATTGTATGTGGCTATGGGCTGGGCAATTGTCGTTGTCTTTAAACAAATCGTTGAAGCCTTACCTACACCAGCTTTTTGGCTACTTCTTCTTGGAGGCATAAGTTACACTGGGGGCATAGTATTTTATAAAATGAAAAAAATAAAATATATGCATGGCGTATGGCATTTATTTGTACTTTTAGGTAGTTTATTACACTATCTTTGCATTGTCATATATGTGCTTCCTATGTCTTATTAGCTTCAGAACCCTTCGTCAGCTTTCCAAAGACTACGAATCTTGCATTATCATAATCGTAGGCACAAGTACTGAGCATTATTATTTTGTCTTTTGTTGTAACCTCTATATCTGTTTTTATATATGAATCCTTACGTATTTTTTTAATATAATTTCGCTTTTCCTCTTTATCTTTAAAGTCCCATTTATAGAGAATGCTATCTGACCTAAGCGTTGCTGCTGCGAATATCTTAACGCAATATCTTTCCTCTGGAGTAATCAACTGCATTTCTCTATGTTTTTTATAGTATTCCTTATTTTTATACTCCTCTAAAGAAGCGAACATAGAACCATCCTTCATGTGATGACCGTATATAATAGTATTAAAACCTCTAAAATCATTTTGACACCTATAATCAATAAAAAGGCTACCCTTTCCATTTATTTCTTTATTTACAAGTCTATATAGGTAAAATGAATTGTCCGAACCTTTGACAACAGGATAATTAATTTTTGTATCTTCTGAATAAAGCCACCCCTGTACATCCTTGTTTTCTTCTAATAGTTTTTTAAAATCTATAATAACGTTTTTTTCCTCAATTTCCACTAATGCAGTATTTTTAATAGTCTCGTATACCTTATTACCATGGTAATACTCTTGTAAAATCAAAAAAAGTTTTATTCCGCTAAAAATAACAGAAAGAGCTAGTAAAAAAACTAACACTAAATATATTTTTTTTCTCATTTTTACACCTCATCTATTATTATACTATCTTTACTATAATGTACCAAGGATATTCACTTATATTTTGCTGATAATAAATTACATGAAGACAGAAATGATGACAATTTATGAAGCAAACTCAATATATCTCCCATTTTTTGCTTTTATTTTAGGTGGACTGGGTTACGGTTCTATGGAAATATTATTTAGAGGATTTACTCATTGGTCAATGTGCATAACAGGTGGAGCCTGTATTTTAACTTTTTATTTTTTATACAGTTATCTAAATTCAATTTCCTTAATTTCAGCAGCTTTTTTGGGGGCAACCATAATAACCATTTACGAATTTTTTGTGGGGATTATAGTGAATTTGTGGTTCCAATGGAATGTTTGGGACTACTCCCTACTTCCCGGTAATGTCTTGGGGCAAATATGTCCACAATTTTTTCTTATTTGGGTTGGGTTATGTTTTATATTTTTTGGGGCTATAAAAATTATAAATTTCTAAGGATACCCCTTTAAACTTGGCTCTTTTTTTAATATAATTATATTATTATATTAATAGGAGAAAAATATGAATCAGTATAATTATAAAAATTTACAAAACGGAAGTGATATTAGAGGAGTGGCTCTCCACGGTGTTCCTGGAGAAGACGTTAATCTTGGTCGAATGGAAACATTTAGAATAATAAGGGGATTTCTACTTTGGCTATCTACAAATCAAAAAAAAGAATATGAAGAACTATGTATTTCCATAGGTCATGACTCTAGACTTTCTGCTCAAACCTTAAAGGAAACTATTATTGAAACTTTAATGCCCTTTGGTGTGAAAGTATTAGATGCGGGCCTTGCTTCAACCCCGGCAATGTTTATGTCTACACTATTTCCGGAATATAATTGTGATGGTGCAATAATGATCACTGCCAGTCATTTACCTTATAATAGAAACGGTTTTAAATTCTTTGATAAAAAAGGTGGATTAAACAAAAGTGATATATCAGAAATAATTTCATATGCTGAGTCAGATAGCGCTATGGCTTCCATGGTAACAAACTGCCCTTTTGGTACAAATCAGCCACATAATATACCTTTAATTGATACATATTCAGATCATTTGAAAAATAAAATCATTGAAGAAGTTGACCATCCTTCCAATAAATTAAAGCCCCTTCAAGGGTTAAAAATCATAGTAGATGCAGGTAACGGTGCTGGTGGTTTTTATGCAACAAAAGTACTTGAACCCTTAGGTGCTGATATAAATGGCAGTCAGTTTTTAAACCCAGATGGCAATTTCCCTAATCATATCCCCAACCCAGAAGATAAGACGGCTATGGCCTCTATTTCAAAAGCTGTAGTTGAAAACAAAGGAGATCTTGGCCTTATATTTGACACAGATGTTGACAGATCTGGTGCTGTAGATAAAAGCGGAAATTCTATCAGCAGAAATGCAATAGTTGCAATGGCTGCTGCTTTGATTTGTGACCAGCATCCCAGCACAACAGTGGTTACTGACAGCATAACAAGCGATGAACTGTCTTCCTTTTTAGTTGGAGAGCTTGGTGTCAAACACCTCAGATTTAAAAGAGGATATAAAAATGTAATTAATAAAGCTATAGAGCTAAATGCTAGCGGTACAGACTGTCAGTTAGCAATTGAAACTTCTGGACATGCTGCCTATAAAGAAAACTATTTCCTTGATGATGGTGCATATCTAGCAACGAAGATTGTAATCAAAGCTGCAAAACTATCTCTTAAAGGAAAAACCATTGATTCCATCATCCAAAATCTTAAACAACCTTTAGAATCTATGGAAATAAGGATTCCCATATTAAGTTCTAAGTTCTCAGATTATGGAGATAAAGTAATCGAACTATTAACCAACTGGACTACAGAAAATAAAGATAGTTTTGGTTGCAGTTTAGTTATACCAAACTATGAAGGAGTTAGAATAGCCTTTAATAATACACAGGTTTCAGGCTGGTGTTTAATAAGAAAATCACTTCATGATCCTATTATGCCCCTTAATATAGAATCATCCACAAAAGGTGGCACAAAAATAATATTACAACACCTCTCTAGATTTTTATCTCAATTTAGTGATTTAGATACTTCAAAATTAAAATAAAAGATAATAGTTACGTAAAAAATCCCAAACCAAGTTAGAATCTTTGATTTGGGATTTTTTTATTCTTAATATTCCTGAGCTTCTTCTTCGCCCTTTAACATACGTAAAGCACCGTTTGCCAAAGCCTCAAGTTCATTTTCTCCTGCCATAACAACAATCTTTCCAATATGCCCTGCGTATTCCTCAATCAAATCTGTCAATGTTTTTGAATGAGCAACACCTCCTGTTAAAATTACAGCATCAACTTTTCCTTTTAATGCTACTGACATAGCTGCAATTGATTTGGAGATCTGGTATGCCATAGCCTCATATACTAATTTTGCTTCTTCATCTCCACCTTCAATCCTTTTCTCGATTTCAATACAGTTAGTAGTACCTAAATAAGAGTACAAACCTCCCTTGCCACTAATCAAGTTATCAATATCCTTTTCCGTATGTTTGCCGTCAAAGCATAATTGTTTAAATAGAATTAATGGAATACCTCCACTTCGTTCTGGTGCCATAGGTCCATCATCATAGGCAGCTGTGTCGATAATTTTTCCATTTTGCTGGGCATTAGCAGTTACTCCTCCACCCATATGACACACTATCAAATTTAGGTCTTTATACGGTTTTCCAATAGCCTCGGCATATTTCATAGCCTGTGCTCTAGAGTTGAGAACATGGCAACACCCATATTTTTCCAATCCCTTTATGCCGGTTATCTTTGCTACATCGATAAGTTCACATCCCATAGTAGAATCATATATATATGCCGGTATTCCTAATGGTTCTGCAATAGAATATGCTATAAGTGCTCCTAAGCTTGATGCATGCTGTGGAATATCATCACTTGCCATTTTTTCGCATAATTTGGGAGTAACCTTATAACCCCCACCTTTAAGGCCTATAACCATGCCTCCTCTTCCAACAACAGCCTTTAGCTGTTTTATATCATAATTTTTGTTCTCAAGGACTTTCTTTATTACATCTTTTCTGTAGTCCATTTGACCTGCTATGCCACCATAGGACAACAATTTTTCAGGATCGTGAGAAAGACTTTCTACAAAAAATTCTTTCCCATCTCTGTAAACTGCAATCTTTGAGCTGGTTGAGCCTGGATTAATTACTAAAATATCTGTTGTTTCTGCTGTCATTATAACGACGCCTCCCTTAACATTTTAATTTCTTCTTTATACCCTTCAAGGTTTTCCTGGGGCGTTTCAAGTATACATGGAAGTCCCGAAAGCCTTGGATTGTTTATCACTTTTAAAATTGTCTCTTTTCCTAAATAGCCTTCACCAATTTTAGCATGTCTATCTTTATGGGATCCTTTGCCATTCATGCTATCGTTAATATGAAGAGCCTTTAGCTTGTTTAGTCCTATTACGGAATCAAACTCGTCTAATACGTCTTCTAGATTATTAACAATATCATACCCTCCGTCACTTATGTGGCAGGTATCAAGGCATACCCCAATTTTATCCTTTATATTAACTTTATCTATAATATCCTTAATCTGATGAAAATTCACTCCAACCTCACTGCCCTTCCCCGACATAGTCTCAAGAAGTATAACAGTACTTTGATCTTCAGTTATTATATCATTTAATAGACTTGTTATCATTTTAATTCCAACTTCTACTCCTTGACCCACATGACTGCCAGGGTGAAAGTTATAATAGTTTCCCGGAAGATATTCCATCCGTTTCATATCTTCTTCCATCGCCATTCTTGCAAATGCCCTTGTTTTTTCGTCCTTAGAGCAAGGGTTTAAAGTATATGGTGCATGGGCTACAAGCTTACCAAAATTATTATCTTTTAATATTATTCTAAGTTTCTTTACATCTTCTTCATCTATTGCCTTTGCTTTTCCACCTCTTGGATTTCTTGTAAAAAAAGCAAATGTATTAGCTCCAATTTTGAGTGCATCCTTACCCATAGCTTCAAATCCTTTGGCTGTAGATAAATGACATCCTAAATATAGCATAATCTCCCTCCTTGTATATTTACAATTATACTTTTTATTATTCATTCAATGAAAAAGAACCTTAATATTCTCGGTTCTTCTCTAGCTTAATTCTATTTAAATAATATCATTTCGATTTTCAAGCAAAGTAGAAAAGACAACTTGAGTTTCTGTCTTTCCAAAAATCTGTAACCTTCCTATAAACTCATCTAGAAGTGCCGGAGTTTCAAATACTACTTTTAAAAGCATTGAAAAAGGTCCTGTAATATGGTGACATTCCAAAACATTCTTTTCCTTTCCTATAAAAGCAACAAATTTTTTATGATCTTCAGGCTCTACTGTTATCATTATAAAAGCCTTTACGATGTATCCTAACTTTTCCAAGTCAACATCAGCATGATAACCTTTTATTACTCTATGCTTTTCTAATTTTTCAACTCTTGCAGAAACCGCAGGTGTAGTTAAAAATGCCTCTGAGGACATATCCTTTAATGGTCTTCTGGCATTTTCTTTTAAAGCTTTCAAAATCTTCATATCTGTAGCATCTAAATTACGCATTTCTTTAGTTCCTCTTTCTCTTACCTGAGTTAAATATATCACAAAACTCACAAAAACGAAAGCAAATACGTGGAAGATATTTATTATGCTTTCTAAAAGCCTATTCATTAAAGTAATCTCTATTTTAATTGTCGTTTATGTAATGTCAAAGGCTGCCGCAATGCGACAGCCTAATTAAATAATTTTTTAATGTATCTTTATATGTTTATAAATTATTAATGCCTTCTTCTAGTTCTTTAAGCGCAGCGTTTAACTCTTCTGGAAGCTTTTCGAATTTAGAATAGAATTCCTTAATACCTTCTATTTCTTCATTCCAAACGTCTTTATCAACAGTTAATAACTTTTCAATAACAGCTTCAGAAATTCCAAGTCCGTCTGAATTAATATCTGATGCCTTAGGCCCATATCCTAAAGGAGTTTTTACACCTTCAACTGAATCATCACATCTATCTAAAATCCACAATAAAACTCTTAGGTTATCACCAAATCCCGGCCATAAAAATTCACCATTTTCATCTGTTCTAAACCAGTTTACATTGAAAATTTTAGGAGGATTAGTCATTTTCTTACCCATATCAATCCAATGCTGGAAATAATCTGCCATATTATAGCCGCAGAATGGAAGCATTGCCATAGGATCATGCCTAACAACACCAACAGCTCCATTTGCAGCTGCAGTAGTCTCTGACGCCATAATTGAACCAACAAATACTCCGTGATCCCAGTCCTTTGACTCATATACTAAAGGTGCTGTTTTAGCTCTTCTTCCACCAAAAATAATTGCTGAAATAGGAACCCCCTCACCTGTAAAGAATTCCTCACCAATAGTAGGACAGTTTGCTGCAGGAGCTGTAAATCTTGAATTTGGATGGGCTCCCTTTTCTGTTGATGTCTTACCATTCCAAGGGTTTCCAAGCCAGTCAAGACCGTTTTCTGGTGGATTATTATCTAGTTTTTCCCACCATACTGTATTATCATCAAGATTTAATGCTACGTTAGTAAATATTGTACCTTTCTTAGTTGTCTCTAAAGCATTTGGATTTGATTTTTCATTAGTACCCGGTGCAACTCCAAAAAATCCGTTTTCTGGATTTACTGCATACAATCTTCCATCCTGGCCAATTCTTAGCCATGAAATGTCATCTCCAATTGTAGAAATCTTATATCCTTTTTTCGCATAGTACTCTGGCGGAGTTAACATTGCAAGATTTGTTTTTCCACAAGCACTAGGGAATGCTGCACATATGTATTTAGCCTGACCCTGTGGGTTTTCTATCTTTAAGATTAACATATGTTCTGCCATCCAACCTTCTTTTTTACCAAGGTATGAACCGATACGTAATGCTAAGCATTTTTTACCTAAAAGTACATTTCCACCATATGCAGAATTAATAGACCAAATTGTGTTGTCCTCTGGAAAATGAGCAATATATTTTTCTTGTTCATTTATCTCTGCTTTAGAGTGTAGACATTTTGTAAACTCAGCACCATTATTTAAGGCCTCTATTATGTTTTTATTTACTCTAGTCATTATACACATGCTTGTAACAACATAAATAGAGTCTGTAATCTCTATACCAATTTTTTCAAAACCGCTTCCTTCAACTCCCATAGAAAAAGGAATAACATACATTGTTCTTCCCTTCATTGAACCATCAAATAGCTTTCCCATTTTTTCATACATTTCTTTAGGATCTACCCAATTGTTTGTAGGACCTGCATCTTCTTTTCTTCTAGAACAAATTACAGTTCTCTTCTCATCTCTGGCAACATCTGTTGGCTTAGTATGATAATAATAACAACCAGGAAGTTTTTCTTGATTTAATTCTAATAGTTCTCCACTTTCTAAAGCTACTTTTCTAATAGAATTAAGTTGGTCTTCACTACCGTCAACCCATACAATTTCTTCTGGTTTCGTTAATTGGGCACACTCAGAAACCCAATCTATTACTAATTGGTTTTTTATCATTGTCATAAATATAAATCTCCTTTTCTCTTTTTATGAACAATTCGTAATTACTTCTATTGTATCCTTTCAGCTGATGAATTTCAATGTTTTTGCTTTCTATAATAGCTTTTTCTACAAAATATTTAAATAGTTTATTTTATTATACAAATTTCTTAAATAAAATTAGTTTACTTTAAAATTTGCTATTGTAAAATCCTGCTGCAGAATTAAATATCACTTGTCTTACTGCCATAAGCTCATCCATGTCCTTACAATCTATTGCAACTGTCATTGAATCTATTCTCTTAATACCAGGTACTCTCATTGCACCATCTGCAAGGTTTACCTGCTGAAAGGTAATCTGAAGTTCAAGGTTTTTCGGTACAACCACCGGTGCTTTTTTCTCTGCCAACATGACGGCTTTTGAAGCTACGTCTCTTAACATTTCCTGCGTCTTCTTACGTGGCAAACATTTTGCGCAGAATCTTCCTTCCGCAACTTTTACAATGACGGTTTCAACCTCACTATAGAATTTCTTTGCCTCTGCAGCAAGCGCCTGATCTCCTGTGGCCATTAGTAATGGTACACCTTTTGAGGCTGCAAACAGGGAGTTGATCCCAAGTTCCCCATACGAATTACCGTTTACCCTTATATCTCTTATCATAGATGGGCTAAAACTATGATCCAAAATTGCATTTGCCGTTCCAAATTTAGCGTGGTAACCCAGTAAAATCAATCCATCGTAAGAACTGTCGATACTATGCACCATTGAATTTCTTCTTGTGTCGCCTCGTAAAAGCAAAGCTCTTTCATCTAACATCTCAACCCTAATATTCTGAGATATTGAATGGGAATCACATAGAACGACTTCAGTTGCACCGCCTTTAAATGCACCTTCAATTACGGCATTGGCTTCTTCCGTCATAAAAGTTCGTGCCTGCTGATATCCAGATTCTCCATCCTCAATATCCTCAGGCGAAACAATTCCATTAATTCCTTCTAAATCCGCAGAGATAAAAATCTTCATAGCTACACCTCTTTTCCGTCATATAATATATTCTCTCTCTACATAAGGGCTTGTTGCTGTCTTAAGCATACCACCATATCCAAGTTTAAATTCTACAACATCTCCAACTTTATATTCTTTTTTACATTTAGTAACATCTAATATAATATGGTCTGAGCTGCCCCCCATAATTTCGATTTCTTCATCAATAGGAGTCATGCTGCCAAGATCAGTATCTTGTTTTCCAATACCTATAATCGCTCTCTTCATTATACCTCTGTCTTCATAGTATGGTTTTTCACCGAAAGCATCAACTCCGACTTCACCAATAGGAAGAGACGGTTTTTCCTTAAGCTCTATTATCTGGGCTTCTAGAACTAATCCATCACTTACAGTCCCTGGTAATTTAGTTTCATACGCTGTATCATTTCCAAGTAGGAAAGCCTCTCCAAGTCGTAAGTTATTAATTCCGTCTGGCATTTCTCCCTTTTCGATCAAGTAAATAGAACTTGAATTTCCACCAGAAATCATCTCTAACTTAATACTATATTTTTCTTCTATCTCCCTTGCTATGTTAACAAGGTTTGACAAATTCTCATTTTTAGGGATAATTGCACCATAGCATGTTAAATTTACGCCAATACCATATAAATTTATGTTATCCATTGACAGAATTTCCTCTACAGCCTGGTAAATCAAATCTTTGTCCTGGAAGAAAATTCCTTCCCTTAAATCACCTAAATCTATCATCAATAAAATATTATGAACTTTTCCCACTTTTTTAGCAGCATCATTTAAAAGTCTTATTGTTGAAAGTTCTGAGTTGAAACTTAAATCAACATATTCCACAACATCCTCTACCTCGCAGTGCATTGGTATTCTAAGCAAAACAGTTTTTTTGCCATTCTTTCTCACCATGTCTGCAAAGGTTGCAATATTTTTTACTCTTGAATCTGCAACAAAATCAACATTTTCATTTTCTGCAACCATTTTTACCATTTCCTTGTCAGCACAAAGTCCTTTGGTCACAATCATTAAAGAACAATTTCCCTGCTCTTTAGTTATTTTGGCGCAAGCATTAAGATTCCCCTTAAGTTTCTCTACATTGATTATTAATTTTGGATACATTACTAACTCCTCCTCATATAATTAAATGTTTTTTCGGTTTGGACAATGTGGTCTTGTGCAATGTTTACAGTCGTGATTGCAATCACCCATGTTTTGATGCCATTTCCCTTTAACACCTTCCCCTGCAACAAGATTTTCTTTTTCAGAAGATACATTTTTCTTCCCAGGCTTGTGGGCTCCTCCTATAGGTTCCGGATTTTTATAGGCACTCATATCTATTCCCATAGCTTCACACTCTTCAATATGTTTTCTATAGGCTTCGTCCCTTTCTTGCTGCTCTTTTGTGACTCTATTGACTTCATCAATATATACCTTTTGTTTCTTCTCTTCTTTCTTTTCTGGGAATTTAAAATCTAAACTCTTTTCTAATAGCCTAATTGTCGCCTCTCTATACTTTTTAGATAAAACTCCAAGGGATGCCATAATGTAGTCATTGTCTACTAATATTTTAGCATGTTCACCAGGGAACAGCATCATTCCGCTTTCATTATGCTTAGCTATATCTTTCATTATTTCTACTCGATTTTCTAAACGTGTAAGAGCTCCCCCTGTACCAACAATATATTTTACCTGAGTTAAATCTTTTCCTTCAGCTACTGTGCTTCTTCCTGACGGCCCATAAATATATCTTATGATCCCCGCATGACGCTCAACTGCCTTTATTACTGCCTCTTTTGTCAATCTTTCTACTAGCTTAAACTCATCTTCTGTTTTAGGTATAGCAACATAAGTTTCCAAAGTTTTATCCAAATCGATTCCAAGGGCTTCAAACTCTTCACGTAATTTTTCTTCTCCAATAGATTCAATTACCTTCATTCTATTTACATATACACCTAAATCACCCTCTACAGTTCTCTTGGCTTTTGGTTCCGGTGATATCATTATTCTCGCTACTTGATCTGATTCAGTGGCAACTGAATGCAAGTCTGTTGTTGCTCCTCCAACGTCTAACACAATCAAATCTCCAAGACAGTCATACAAAAGCTTTGTACATTCCATAACTGCCCCAGGAGTAGGAATTATTGGTCCTTTTACCATTTCCCTTACATGCTCCATACCAGGTGCATGAGTAATATGTTGCTCAAAAGCGTCCTGTATAACTTTTCTACATGGTTCCACATTTAGATCATCTATCTTAGGATATACATTCTCTACATTATATAATTGTTGACCGCTTTCTTCATCAAAAATTAATTTCATTTCTTCCTGGTTTTCAATATTCCCAGCATAAATCACAGGAATATTAAGTCCCATATTTCTGATCATTTCCGCATTATAAATTGCAGTATCTCGTTCTCCGTAATCTACGCCACCTGCTATTAAAATAAGGTTAGGCTTAATTTCTTTAATTTTCGCAATATCTGTTCGTCTCAGTCTCCCTGACGTTACGAAGTGTATGATTCCACCAGCTCCTAAAGCTGCTTCTTTTGCAGCCTTTGCTGTCATGTCATACACTAGTCCGTGAACTGTCATCTTAAGCCCACCTGCAGCTGATGATGTTGCCAACATTTCTGTATACTCTAAATTGTCAATGTTCATTTTCTTGCAAAGATCATCAATTGCACCTTGAAGACCTATTCTAACGTCACCGTCCATTACCGATGTTGGCGCCTGTCCTTGAGCCCAGAATACCGGATTGTCAGTATTAAGATCTTTAAATGCATTTACTACAGTGGTTGTTGAGCCTATTTCAGCTACTAATACATCTACTTTCATTATTGCCCTCCTCAAAATTTTATATTTATTAAGTAATATTTCTCACATAAAACAACTTATTAATTTTATACCCCTTATTGTATAAATTATCTATACAATAGAAACATCTTTTCTACTCTATAGATAATTTATTTTAAAAAAAGGGCGGGCAAAAGCCCGCCCAAAATTGATCAACTATTATATTATACTCTTTCGCCAATATAATACTACATTTCGCCTCTTCTTCTCATAGCTTCTTCAGCAAGGAATGTAGCTACATCAATACCATGTGAGTCTCTTCCGAAACCAGCATCGATACCGGTCTTAACTGCATCATCAGGGATAACCTGAGTACCACCTGCTGCAATAATAACCTTATCTCTGATACCTTTTTCTATTGCTAATTCGTTGATTCTCTTCATGTTTTTGTAGTGGATGTTGTCATGTGAAATAATTGTTGAAGCAAGAATTGCATCAGCATTTAATTCTATAGCAGCATCAACTAATTTTTCTACAGGAACTGAAGTGCCTAAGTAGTTTACTTTTATGCCCCATTTTTCAATTCCACCATGCTTGATGTTAATAATTTCTCTAAGTCCAACCGAATGCTCGTCTTCTCCAACTGTACCACAAACAACTACCATTGGATGTTCTTCAAATTCTTTATAAAGAACTTCATCACTAGCATGATGTGGTTCTGGTGGAATAACTAAAGTAGTAGGATCTACATCAAAGTTAACTCTACCCTTCATTTCGATTCTAGTACCTTCAGCCTCCTGCATAACCTCTTTACTTGTTACTTCAGGATTTTCAAGACCTAGTTTTCTACCAATTTCTAAAGCTGCAGCTTCTGCAGTTCTAGTATTAGCAGGGATCATCATAGTCATAAGTACTACGCCGTCTCCACACCATTCCATTTCAGGTTTGATTGCTTCGCCTTCAAGATACTTCTTAACCTTTTCAAGTCTTACGTTTACATTATCTTCTTCATCTAACTCGTCAATGAATACGATTTTGCTTCTGTCTTCAAAAGTACATCCGCCAATTAAAGCTGCAGGGTCCTTAGGGTCTCCACCATATTGTTCAACGTTGTTGTAACCAAAGTGAGCTGTTACTGGAGCCAAATAGTCTTCTTCTCTTTCGAAGATGTATCCATAACCAATTCCACCTTCGATTTTTCTTGCAATACCATCGCCGTTTCTTTCAGGATATTTTGCTGAATCTACAAAGAAACCTTCCTGTACTGCTTGGAAATATCCTCCAACCTCGATTATTTCTTCCATGAACAGACATGCTCTTTCCTTAATATCTCTAGCCATCTCTCTTAATGGGCCATCCTTTTTAAGTTCGATCATTTCCATTAATCCATCCATACCGATTAAAGCTTGTTTAGCATTGTCGCAAGCTTCCATATTATAGATGTGCCAAGGAACGTTTCTTCCTTCATCCGGAGTAATTGTTGACTGGATGTCTGCACTAGTTAATTTAGAAATAAACATGTTCATAACGTGAGTTACTGTTGCTTCTCTAACTGATGAACAGATATATTTTGTGTTCTGCTGTGCTCTCATCTTGTATCTTCCACAGATATCTCTAAGTGCTACTGCATAAGGTAAGTCCATATACATACATGGAGCTGGAGTAGCTGTTGGAGGTACTGTTGATAAACTGATATTTTCAGGTTTAATACCAACTTTTTCAGAGAATAATGAGTTAATAGCATGCTGAACGATTAATTCAGGCATTACTTTCCAAGCTTCTCTCGCTGTTGCGTTAGCATTATGTGCTCCATCAATCTGAAGAATATCAGCCCATGCTAAAATTTTCTTTGATTCACAAGCGTCTACAAATGATCTTACGCAGTTAATATCTCTGTAAAGTACGTTATACTGTGGGTCCTGGTGAGCACCATTAATTCCTTCTTCAGCAAACATTACAGCTACGTCAGGTCCTGCTACACCAGATACATATGAATGGTAATTAATTGGACGACCAACTTCGTCTTCAATAATATCTAATGCTTTTCTCTGTGCTCTTACTTGTTTTCTTGTTACTGGAATACCACCGATACCCTGTGGAGTACCTTCCATAAGACCATCGATGTGTGACTGGCCCATGTGTCTGATAACCATTATATGGTCAGCGCCATGCCAAGCAGCCATTCTCATTCTTCGGATGTCATCTTCAAATCTACCTGAAGCGATTTCTGTAGTAATTACTGGAAGTGGTTGTGGGTCAATATCTCCAAAATATTTTGCTGGAGGTAATGCAACACTGTTCTTTAGAGGTTCTGAACAATCTTTATATTCAAAAGGTCCCATTTTTAAGCCAGGTGCAGCCTTTCTCCAAGTCCAGCCTCTTCTTCTTGGTTCATATTTATCAAGGTCTTTTAAGATGTTTCTAACATCTAATTTTTCATTGTGTTTTAAAATCATGTCTGCCATCTTTATTTACCTCCCTTGAACAATGCTACTGCTTCGTCCCAGCATTTTCCTTCTGCAAGCAACTGGCTTGCTTCTCTAATTGAAATGCCTTTTTCTTTAGATAATTTATATACTACGTGTCCAGTTCCATGTCCGATTAGACCTCTGTCCATACATCCTTCTACGATTTTTTGTGTATCAAGAGATGAAACACCCATTCTTAGTAATACTGCTCTCTCTACGGATGGTGTAGTATTTTTTCTTCCAAGTTCAAGAAGAGGGTCAACTACCTGTTCTGTTAGTTCCCAGAATCTGTTGTAAAGTTCTTCGTCAGAAAGGTTAGCAATGTGCTTTCTTCTTTCTGCAAAATCGTCTGCTCTTTTCATTCTTTTTCTCCTTTAAAAATATATGGGATTTAAATTATAGTCCTAATACTTTTTTAACAAAATCTGCGTTTGTTTTTGTTTCAGCTACAAGGAATTCAATATCCTTTTCTGTAGGTTCAGTAACTCCAGCTTTCTTGCAAGCCTTCTTAATTAATGAAGCTCTAAAGTGCTCAATATCTGCTTCCTGATGCTTAATAAATCCAGGATCCTTTGGAAGTATAATGTTTTGACCTGGTTTATCTTCTTCAACAGGGTTACCAAAACGAATTTCAATTCCATTATCTCTTGCAAATGAAAGTTGTGGCTGAATATGCTTACCTGCACCAGTGTATTCAGTTTCACTGATTACGATAACGGCTTCTTCTGGAAGCTCTTGTGCAAGTGAAAATGCTGCTGCAAGGGCTGTGTTTCCAGCAGGTCCTCTTTCAATACCCTCAAGGTTAGCAAGAGCTTCTGTCATATACATAACTTCACCCTGCTTTACAGTTACATAACGATCCATGTAACGAAGAGGTCTTGCTGCACTTCTTGGAACATCTGAATGGTCTGGATCAGTTGCATAAGGAACACCAAATCCTGTATGACCTGTAGTACATGATTTCTTATTAAATTGTGTATCTGAAGCCATATGAAGACCTGTAAGGTCAATTGATGCTGCAACCATTTCAGTATCAATACAGCCAGCTTTTAATAATCCACGAGCTGTACCAGTCATCATTCCGCCGCCTGCATTAGTACATACTACCATGTCTGGATCTCTTCCAACGATTTCACGACACTGCATTGCGATTTCATATCCAAGAGTTTCAACCCCTGCGATACCAAATGGTGAATACAATGAAGCATTGAAATAGCCTGTATCTTCTAAGATTGAAAGGAATGAATAGAATAATTCAGGTCCTACAGTAAGCTGTACTACTTCTGCACCGTAAGCTTCACATTTTCTTGCTTTTTCAACAATTTCAGGCTGCCCTACACCTTTGGAGTCGTAACATTCCTGAACAATTATACATTCAAGTCCTTGCATTGCTGCCTGAGATGCTACTGCCGCACCATAGTTTCCTGATGTTGCTGCGATAACACCTTTATATCCTAATTTCTTTGCATGAGCAACAGCACATGCAGCTCTTCTAGCTTTAAAACTTCCAGAAGCATTTGCAGCTTCGTCCTTTGCAAAAATTCTTGCGCCATATCCTGGTTTAGCATATTTTCTAGCTAAAGCAGACAAGTTTCTAAGTTCAAGAAGTGGAGTATTTCCAACGCCTGTTCTTCCTTGAATTTTTGCAACTTCTTCTAGTGTATATCCTGTTGATTTCATTAACGCTTCATAATCAAATGCTACTGAACCAGATTCAAACTCGTTATAGTCTAGTCCTAGAGCTTTCTTCATAATGTCGTTTGATCTTCCCATTACGGAATCATAATCTTTTGCTAATGCCATTATTTGTCACCTCCAAACATGATTTCTCTTAGCTGTTTGTCAATCTCAATGATTTCAGGAACAAATTTGCCATAGCTATGAGTATAATAAGGTCCCACTTCAATTAATGTGCCTTTTTCGATACGATTAGATGCTGTCTTAACTGTTACTTCATCACCTATTTCTGCATCTTGAAGCAAAGTTCCTTTAGTCCACATCTGCAAATCACATGCCTTTGTGTCATCAGGAATTTTGGCTGTTCTTTCTGCTGCTTTTAGCACTACAGAATGAATACGCACCCATTCACCTTTTTTAACCATTTATATCATCTCCTAAAATTTTTCTTAACTAGACTAGAGAGAATTATTCTATTCTCTCTAGCCTTTTTTTATTATAATTTAATTATTTTACTAATTTGCAATCTTCTTCAATAAGGTCTCTCATATCTCCCATAATTGCTCTTGGAACTGGAATGTCAATCATAGTTTTAAGTCCTGGTCTAGCATTGATAACATGAGGAATAGTATTCATGATCATAGCCATTGTTCCGATTCCACCTTCAATTTCTGGAGTGTTTGCCATGTTTACTGGAGGATTTCCTTTAATTTCTACATAGTCACCAGTATGAACTCCAACCTGCTCAGGTTCGATCTGCTGTGGATGATCCATTTCAATCTTAACTTCTCCATCTACAGTTCCCCAACCCTTCATTGCAACACCAGCAACCTGTCCAGCAGCTGCAAAACCATAAGGTGATTTTCTATCTACATCAGTAACTATTGGTTCCATATCCTGTTCGAATTTTTCTAATTTCCAGCCTAATGCTTCTGTAATCATTCCTACTGATTCAGCAAATCCAACGTGACCAGCCATTGTTCCTTCTGCTTTTTTCTTTTCGAATTCAGCAACTTCCATACCGATTCCCTGTTCTTCCATTACAGCAGGTCCGAATGGTGATAAGCTGTTAACTCTTCTTGATACTATGTGATCAACTGTTTCACAAGCACCAGTCCAAAGAATTACTAGTAAGTCCATGATTAAACCAGGGTTAATTCCTGTTCCTAACACAGTAACTCCATTTTTCTTAGCAATTTCATCTAATTTAGCAGCTAATTCTGGTTCCTGTGCCTGAGGGTAAGCCATCTCTTCTGCTGAAGTGATAACGTTGATTCCTCTCTCCATAACGAACACTAATTTGTCATAAACATCTTTTGTAAATGAGTTTGTGCAAACTACTACGATATCTGCAGATCCTGGTTTAATAACATCCTCAGGAGTTCCTACAATAACATCTTCTCTGTCTCCTCTTTCGATTCCAGGGACTACGTCATATAGGCTCTTACCGATTTTTGCGCCGATGTCAATAGCACCAACGATATCAACACCCTGTTTTTTTGTTAACATTTTACCGATTCCGCCGCCCATAGCGCCTAATCCCCAAAGGATTACTTTTACATTTTTCATTTGCTTTTCTCTCCTTTAAAATAAAAATATATTATTAAGTGATAAATTTATAGCAAAACTAGGTTGTTTCGCATTTCCTATTATATAAAGCAATTTTTGTGCCAAGCTCCTAGATGTATCTTGTATACATCTTATATGCGTATTTTATGCATAAATAGTATATAAAATGATGTTTTTTATGATTAAACACTATTTGTGCACATACTGAAAGGAAATACCTTATCAATTCATGTCTTCTTTTTTCCTTTAGCGCAAATTATTTTGCTATTTAGTGCAAAATATTTTGCTATTCTTCTATATAATTCCATATTTTTTTATCTTATGTTGCAGCGTTTGCCTCTTTAGCTGTAAACTTTCAGCAGCTCTGGTAATATTACCACCCTCGGCAATCACTGCCTCTCTTATAAGTTCTTTTTCTATATCTGCCAGATAGACATCTAAAGAGTCTCCTGAATTAAAACCTTCTATTGTACCTCTTATACGTCTAGTCCTTTCTGGCATCTGTAAAAGTTTTTCTGTTAACACGTGTTCATTTTCAGCCATAGATACCGATTGCATAATTATATTTTCAAGTTCCCTAACATTTCCTGGGTAGTCATAGTTCTCAAGCTTGTTTATAGCTCCATCAGAAATCATCCATAATTCTTTTTCGAACCTTCCATTATGCTTTTCCAAAAAACTATCTGCCAACAACAGTATATCATCTTTTCGCTCTCTAAGGGGTGGTATTTCAATATTTACCACATTTAGTCTGAAATATAAGTCTTTTCTTAACTTTCCTTGTTCTATTAAGTCTTCAGGTGGCTCATTTACAGTGGCAATAATTCTAACATCAATTGGTATATCTTTAGTCCCTCCGACCCTTCTAATGTAGTCCTCTTGCAATACACGAAGCAGCTTGCTTTGAAGTTCATATGGCATGGCACTTATTTCATCAAGAAGCAATGTTCCACCATTTGCCTGCTCAAAAAGGCCTGCACGATCTACTGCACCGGTAAAGCCTCCTTTTGTGGTACCAAAAAGTATTCCTTCAAGCAACGACTCTGGCAAAGCCGCACAGTTTTGTGCCAAGAAAGGTTTTTCTCTTCTCTTTCCTTCATAATGAATGCTTTGGGCAATTAACTCTTTTCCTGTACCTGTTTCACCATAAACAAATACGGAAGCGTTGTTATTTGCAGCCCTTCTTGCCCTTTCAACAACCTGTTTAAAGCCTCTATTTTCTCCGATTATATTACTAAAACTATATCTTTTTATTTTCGGTTCTTTAACTGTATGTAAAGGGATATGTTCCTCCTGCAGCTCTAAAATAGTATCAGTCATGGATCTTATATCTGTTATATCTTTTGCAACTTCTACTGCTGCTATAGTTTTTCCTTCATTTATTACAGGTACTGTGCTATTAACAGTAGTGATTTCTTTTCCATATAAATTTTTATATGTTTGCTGTTTATTAATTATTGATATATTCTTTTTTAATGCCTGATACATTGTACTATCCTTTAACGCCACTCCAGGAAAGGCTTTGTGGAATTTTTTACCTAAAACATCTTCTACATTAATCTTCTCCATTGTTGCCATAGCTTTATTGTAAAATAGCCCTATTCCATTTTCGTCTACAATGTATACTCCTTCGTCTACTAAGTTAATTAGTCTTTCTATTATTCTTTCATAATCTTCTGGTTTCATCATCAAAGCCTCCTTTAATTTATTATACTATATATTCATATTGCGTGCAAATAATTTTGCACCTTGATTATTCTTTTGTTTGATGTAAAATAGGAGATTATAGTATATTACTTATAGGAGGAAAAATGAGATTAAGAAAAGACGATAGTTTATTGGAAGAAGAGGAAATACTATTAATAGCAACCGTTTCTGATGCCCTAGCTCATCCAGTTCGTTTAAATATTTTTAGGTATATTATGCAAGCAAATAAATCAATGAATGTAGTGTGTAATAAGGATCTTGTAGAACACTTTGGTTACGCACAAGCCACTATATCTCAGCATGTAAAAAAATTAGTCCAGGCTGGGCTTGTAGAAGTAAAAAAGAAAGATAAGTTTTCATATTATTACGCTAACTTAGGGATATTAATGCAATATATAAATACAACAAAAAAATACTCAATTGTATAATTATAATGTTTTTTTAGAAAGGACATTAAGGAAATGAATAAACAAATAAAGCTGTTTCCTATTCAAATCATCGCAATAGGGTTTGGTTTAATAATTATTGTTGGGGGCATTCTTTTGACCTTGCCTATTTGCAACAAGAGTGGAGAATCCATCCCCTTTATAAACGGCCTGTTTACTGCAACTTCAGCAACTTGTGTGACTGGCCTATCAGTTTATGACATCTACTCACAATTCAACTTTTTAGGCCAGCTTATACTTATACTTTTAATTCAAGTTGGCGGTCTAGGTTTTATGGGTATTGCTATGACTCTCTCTTTCGCTTTAGGCAGCAAAATTTCGCTATTTCAGCGTTCAATTTTGATGGAGTCTATTAGCACTCTTCACATTGGTGGAGTCGTAAAAACCATTAAGAGGATGCTATTTGGCACCTTAGCCATAGAAGGAATAGGCGCAATCATTCTTTCTATACGGTTTACTCCAAAAGTAGGCCTCGAAGATGGTCTGTGGTTTGGAATATTCCATTCCATTTCTGCCTTTTGTAATGCGGGCTTTGATCTTATGGGAAAAATTTCGCCGGGTAGTTCTTTGACTCATTATTCAGATGACTACATTGTAAACTTTGTCATTTGTTTTTTAATTGCATCTGGCGGTATTGGTTTTATTGTATGGAATGATATAATAGATCATAAATTTAACATAAAGAAATACGCTTTACATTCTAAAATAATGTTAGTTTTCACCGTTGGCCTTATTTTTATTGGTGCCATCGGGTTTTTCCTTTTAGAGGAGGATTTTGCGTTTAAAGGAATGTCTACAGGCGATAGAGCAGTTGCCTCTATATTTGCTTCTGTATCTCCTAGAACAGCAGGATTTAATACGGTAGCTATGGATACGTTCAGCACCTCTGGTAAATTTTTAACTATGCTACTTATGATAATAGGTGCAGGTCCTGGTTCTACAGGCGGAGGGATAAAGATCACTAACTTTGTAACTATAGTGCTTTCTATAATTTCATATTCAAAACACTATAATGATTTAAGCATATTTAAAAGAAGATTAGAAAGCGATGCACAAAGACGAGCATTTTCAAGCACTGCATCATATTTAACTTTAATGCTAACTTGTTTGTTTTTCTTATTAGTTGCTAACCCCGATTTAGCTTTTGATAGTTGTCTCTTCGAAGCAATTTCGGCTATTGGCACTGTAGGACTTACAGTTGGTATAACCCCTACACTAGGTGCTTTTTCTAAGTTTTGCCTTATCATATTAATGTATTGCGGCAGACTAGGAAGTATTGCTGTTGCTATGGCAATTGTAAGAAGAAGAATTATCCCTAAAATTAGTTACCCTGAAGAAAAAATTATAATTGGTTAAGGAGGATTATAAATGCGTTCAGTATTAGTAATTGGTCTTGGTCGTTTTGGCAGGCATCTTGCCACCAAACTCTCAGAAATGGGGCATGAAATTATGGCTATAGATCTAAATGAAAAATTAGTTAATCAAATGGCTCCACATGTTACCTCAGCACAAATCGGTGATTGTTCTGATGAAGTAGTATTAAGAGATATAGGTGTAAGAAATTTTGATATATGCTTTGTATGTATCAGTAATGACCTTGAATCTTCTCTGGTAATAACATCTCTTCTTTCAGAACTTGGAGCTAAGCACATCGTAGCTAAAGTAAATCAAGACATACATGCAAAATTTCTTTTGCAAAATGGTGCAAATGAGGTTATTTATCCGGAAAGAGATATGGCTCAAAGAACAGCTCTAAAATATAGCGCAAAAGATGCTTTTGACTATATTGAGCTAAATGATAACTATGGTATATTTGAAATAGCAACTCCCTTAGCTTGGATTGGCAGATCTATTGATGATGTTAATGTCAGATCCAAATATAAATTAAATATTATTGCTTACAAATTAGATGGAGTTATAAACCCTGTTTCTGGGAGTTATTTGTTTTCTAGAGATCAACACCTTATTGTTGCTGGTGATAAGAAAAACTTCTCACAATTATTTAATAAAAAAGTAATATTATAAAATCAAGATAAAAAATACCCTACTAAGAAAAATCTTAATAGGGTATTTTTATTTTACTCTTCAATCCACTTTGCATAATCTGTAAAAATTACAAAAGTATCTTTTATATCTGCGAAACCGCCATGAATTTTGGCAATTTTAAATTCACTTTGCCCCGGCTCTTTAATACGAAGCTTACCGTCACCCAGTAATTTGCAGGCCCACGTATGTTTAGCCATAAAGCCCTCTTCTCCGTCTAAAGTTGTTACTATCACCATCTCAACCTCTCCCTTATAAAAGAGTTTTTCCGGCGTAATAACTTCAAGCAGAACTTTATTTGCCACTGCTTTCCCTAAACCTTTCTACAACCTCGTCTATGCCTCCTGCAAATAAAAACATAGATTCAGGTATTTCATCATGTTTGCCTTCAAGAATCTCTTTGAAACTTCTAACTGTCTCTTTTAATGGCAAATATTTACCTGGAGTTCCAGTGAATTGCTCTGCTACACTAAAAGGCTGTGATAAAAACCTCTGTATTTTTCTGGCTCTAGATACAGTAAGCTTATCCTCTTCCGAAAGCTCATCCATTCCTAAAATTGCAATTATATCCTGAAGATCTTTATATTTTTGAAGAACTTCCTGAACACCTCTTGCTACATTATAATGTTCCTCCCCTAATATAAGAGGATCCATTATTCTTGAAGATGATTCTAATGGGTCTACTGCAGGGTAAATACCCAGTTCTGTTATTGCACGAGATAATACAGTAGTAGCGTCAAGATGGGCAAATGTTGTGGCAGGAGCAGGGTCTGTAAGGTCATCTGCTGGAACATAAATTGCTTGAACAGAAGTAATAGATCCATTTCTTGTAGAAGTAATTCTCTCCTGCAACGATCCCATCTCTGTTGCTAAAGTAGGCTGATAGCCTACAGCTGATGGAACACGACCAAGAAGTGCTGACACTTCAGAACCCGCTTGCGTAAATCTAAATATATTATCTATAAACAGAAGTACATCCTGCTTTTCTTTATCCCTAAAATACTCTGCCATAGTTAACCCTGTCAAGGCTACTCTCATTCTAGCCCCAGGGGGCTCATTCATTTGTCCGAATACCATAGCAGTTTTTTCAATAACCCCTGACTCTGTCATTTCGTTATACAGGTCATTACCTTCCCTGGTTCTCTCTCCTACACCTGCAAATACTGAGATACCGCCGTGCTCTTTAGCAATATTATTGATTAGCTCTTGTATAAGAACAGTTTTTCCTACTCCAGCACCACCAAAAAGCCCAACTTTTCCGCCTCTAGTATATGGGGCAATTAGGTCAATTACTTTAATACCAGTTTCAAAAATTTGGGAAGTTGTATCTTGATCCTCAAAAGATG
>JAWRJF010000106.1:0-3509 GCA_040307645.1 Anaerovoracaceae bacterium
GTTAACTGAGCAGGAACTGCCTTTTGCTACTCTGAAGGATTTGGAAGAAGCATATCGGGTAACCGGGTGGAAAGCCGATGCAGCAATGCTTGATGCTCTTGCAATACCTGTATCAGAAGAACTTCATAAAGCGATTTCAGCAGTGGTACAGGTATTGTATGCACCCTGGATGGAGAGTGCTGCAAGGAAGTTGCAGACGCTGGTACAGAAAGTTGGATACCCCGGAGACAGGAATAAGCAACCAGAACCAAAATTCGATGATGGTACCTGCATTTTTTTCGTTGACGGACTTCGGTATGACACAGCAAAACGCTTGAAAGAAATGCTTGCGGCTGACGGTAGAGAGGTGGAAGAGCAACCCTTCTGGACCACACTGCCCAGTATAACCATTTCTGGGAAAGCCGTTGTCACCCCGGTAGCTTCATTGCTTGATGGTTCTGGTGATCCGAAGGAGTTTACCCCAGGCGTTGCCGGTACTGATCACTCGCTCAAGGGCGGCTATCACCTGCGCAAGCTGCTTATCGATTCGGGATGGCAAATCCTGGAGAAGCAGGAGACTGGTGATGTGAAAGGAAGGGCTTGGTGCGAGGTTGGCAACCTGGACCACGAGGGACACGACCGAGGATGGCGGCTTGCACTTCACCTTGATACCTTGTTGAAGGAAATCCAGGAACGAGTGATTACACTCTGTGAAGCAGGGTGGAAGACTATCAGAATCGTGACTGATCATGGATGGATTCTGCTTCCAGGAGGCTTGCCTAAAGCTGATCTTCCTTCCTATCTGACTGAGACCCAGAGTGGGAGGTGTGCTTCAATCAAGGCAGGGGTTGAATCAGGCCAGATGGTCTATCCCTGGTATTGGGATTCCGCTTGGGATGTTGCTTTGGCTCCGGGCATCAGCTGCTATAGGGCAGGCGAAGAGTACCAGCATGGTGGACTGAGCCTGCAGGAGTGTCTGACACTGCAGTTAACAATTAAGAGCAGCAAGGCTTCCACTGATGCATTCGCCGGTTCTTTGGACCTTACCTGGAAAGGCTTGCGTTGCAATGTAGTAGCCGATGGGGACGTCTTCGGCTTGTCCGTTGATATTCGTCTGGAACCTGGGATTGCTTCCACGTCAGTCGTGACGGAACCAAAACCATTCAGGGATAATGGGACTGTTTCTGTTGTGGTTGAAGATGAGGACCTTGATGGAAGAGCAGCTTCGCTTTTGTTGTTGGATGTAAACAAGAATGTCGTCTATCAGATGGATACATATATTGGAGGATGATGACAGATGGAACTGGATGCAATCGATAGAAAGGCTATAGAAGCTCTTGATGGATACTTGGTCAGAAAGGACTTGGTACGTACATTCAGCAGACAGTTTCCTGTTCCCACCTATGTAGTGGAGTTCCTGCTCGGACGGTACTGTGCAAGTGCTGAGGAGTCGGAGATAGAGGAAGGGTTGGAGATAGTACAACGACAGCTGCAGTCCAAGACAGTCAAACCTACTGATGTCGAGCTGTTCAAGAAGCGGGCTAAGGAAGAGGGGAACGTCAAACTCATTGACATCATAACTGCCCGTCTTGATGCAAAGACAGACTCGTTTGTTGCATCACTTCCCAGCCTTATGCTCAATGATGTGAGGATAAGCTCTGAGTTTGTCGATAAGCATGAAAGAATGCTTACCGGTGGGTTCTATGCTGAGATTACGCTTTCGTATGACGGTGCCATTGCTTTGGAACGGGGTGGTAGACCATTTGGGATTGAGGCTATCAGGGAGATCCAGCTCTCCAAGCTGGATGCACTGGAGGTACTGGCGGCAGCCAGGAAGCACTTCACTACCGATGAATGGAAGACCTTGCTGCTCCGGTCTATTGGTATTGATCCTGATAAGCTGGAAGAAAGGCAAAAGAATGCGATGCTGCTGCGAATGGTCCCCTTTGTGGAGCGAAACTACAACATGGTTGAGCTTGGGCCCAGGGGAACCGGCAAGAGCCATTTGTTCCAGCAAATTTCTCCATATGCGCACTTGATCAGCGGGGGAAAGGCTACTGTTGCCAAGATGTTTGTGAACAATTCAAACGGTCAGCGCGGTCTTGTGTGCCAATATGATGTGGTCTGCTTTGACGAAGTGTCCGGGGTGTCGTTTGACCAGAAAGACGGTGTAAACATCCTGAAGGGCTACATGGAGTCGGGAGAGTTCAGCAGGGGTAAGGAAAGCATAAGGGCAGATGGTTCCGTTGTCATGGTTGGTAACTTTGATATTGATGTTGAGCAACAGCAGAGAATAGGGCACCTGTTTGGTCCTCTCCCTCCCGAAATGCGTGATGATACTGCTTTCATGGACCGAATCCATGCATACCTACCGGGCTGGGATGTTCCGAAGATCAGCAAGGATTGGTTGACCGATCACTTTGGGTTGGTAAGTGACTTTCTCTCCGAGTGTTGGAGCAAGCTGAGAAATCAGAGCAGGGTATCAGTCCTGCAGAACCGTGTGTATTACGGTGGAGCACTTTCCGGCCGTGATACCAATGCTGTGAACAAGACAGTCAGTGGATTGCTGAAGCTGCTCTATCCATCATTGTCTGACGAGGTTTCTGATGCTGACATTGAATGGGCTGTTCGCATCGCACTTGAATCCAGGAGAAGGGTGAAAGAGCAGCAGAAGCGCATCGGAGCGGCCGAGTTCCGCAATACCCATTTCAGCTATGTGATGGGAGAGGAAGGGGTGGAGAAGTTTGTAAGCACCCCGGAACTCCAAAGTGGTGCCGGTATTGGTACCGATCCTCTGGAACCTGGACAGGTATGGACTATCAGCCCGGGCGATGGGCAGGAGAATCCTGGTCTGTATCGCATTGAAGTATCGGAGGGGCCCGGAAGCGGGGTGAAGATCCTCAATAAGCCGGTTCCCCAACCATTCAGGGAAAGTGTCAGTTATGCAGAGCAGAACCTCTATGCAAGGGCAAGCAGCCTGGTAGGGGACAAAGAACCCAGGCACCATGAGTATTCGGTGCAGCTTCGTGCTTTCGATACGGCACGATCCGGTTCCAAGCTGGGAGTTGCTACCCTAGTAGCTCTGTCAACGTCACTGCTGAAGAAGAGTCTGCGTGGTGGCTTGGTAATAGTAGGGGAGATTAATCTGGGTGGTTCGATTGAGCCGGTTCACAAGCCAGTTTCCATTGTTGAAATTGCTGTTGAAAAGCAGGCTACTGCAATCCTTATGCCTGTCTCCTGCAGAAGACAGCTAATTGATCTATCTGATGAGATGGCAACGAAGGTGGATATCCAGTTCTATTCTGATGCAAGGGATGCGCTGCTGAAGGCGATGATGGAGTAATGAGATGACAGTAAAGGATGCAGCAAAAATTGTTCTGAAGGCTTCGAATGAACCTTTGAATGCCCAACAGATTGCCCAAAGGATTTTGGATCAGGGGTTGTGGAAGACCGAAGGGAAGACTCCTGATCAAACGGTTGCTGCAAACCTGTACATGGATATCAAGAAGCATGGGGATGGTTCTGCTTTC
>JAWRJF010000107.1:0-9001 GCA_040307645.1 Anaerovoracaceae bacterium
TACAAAAGCCTGCAAATAAAAAGTCAAGGCTAAATTAGAGAACATTGAAAATTTTATACAGGTTGAAAATCAGGTATCAAAATAAGACCACCACAACAGTGTCGGCCTATTGGGAAAATATTGAAATCATTCGGATTACTGTAGAGAGAGCAAATACTCTTTAACCCGTCCATAGTAGATGCGTAAAAATTTGTTTGCTCCGGCGGTCATGTAGACATAGTAGGGTTTGCCCTCCGTGCGCTTCTTGTCCATAAAGAGGTAGACCGGGTCATCCTGCGGCATATTCTTGATCAGGCAGTCCATGACCTGAAACAATGCTTTTCGAAGCTGGGCAGAGCCGCGCTTGCTTACAGGCACGCTCTTTTGCTCGTAGGATCCAGATTCGTTTACGCCGGGATCTACACCGGCAAATGCAGTCAGAGCACCCTTGTGGGTGAAACGTGATACGTCTCCGATCTCAGCCATGAGCTGTGGGCCGAGAGAAGAACCTACGCCATACATTGCCATGACAACAGGATATTCCGGAAGTCTGGATGCAGCTTCATCCATCTTCGCCTTCAATTGCGCGACTGTTTCAGACGCATCTGCAAGCTGGCTGGCAACCTGTTTCACGATGAATTTCGTCACATTGTCCTTAGGGAGTACCGGAACCAGTTCCTTTGCTGTTTCGTAGATTTCTTCCGCCTTTGATTGGCGAAAGTTGTACTCCTTGCGCTTGCACCAGTTTTGATAATGGTTGATGAAAGCATTACGGGACATATTTCGGACGCAGTCCACATGCCAGTATGTTGTGGCAAAATCCACCCATTTCTGGCTCCCGTCTTCGCGGGCAGGGCTGCTGAAGTAGTTGTTTACGCCAGGGAATGTCTGATCGAGAAGACCGATGAAGTTGTTCTTCATGGAAGTCTTATGCTTCATGTAGAAGTCGAGTTGGCGATTCATGGTTTTAAGCTGTTTTCTGATTTTGTCCATAACACTATACTGTTTCAAGTCAGACCAGCTGTCAAGAGCATATTTTGCGATTTTGATGGCATCTGCCTTGTCCGATTTCACCTTGCGAAGGGAGTTCGTGCCGAAATCCTTGATTAGTTTGGGATTCACCGCAGTGACGAAGAGACCGGCTTGTGTGAGCTGACAGAACAGAGGCTCATAGTAACGGCCTGTATGTTCCATAACGATGCGAGACTCGCCGTCAATGGACTGAATGGTCTGAATCAGGGACTGAACCCCACTGGATGTGTGCTTCACTTCGAAGGGAGCTTCGACGAGTTCCCCATAGGGGCGGAGAATAGCAACCATGCTTTTACCTTTGGAAACATCAATACCTACTGCATTCATAATTAACACTCCTTGTAGAAAAATTGCAATGGATAAGAACCAGTTTTACTCATTGCCTATTCTATCTACTGTGGTGTGACACGAATGCACCTGAGGTGATTCAACCTGCATAAAACGAATGCTGCGAATGAGGAACTGGTTATCAGTCTTTTGTACGGACGCGAAGTCCAGGAAAGGAAACGATATACCGATTGCTCCTATCATTCTAACAGCTTAAGCAACAAGATGGGTAATTCCTTACTGGCTGTAAGGGATATTAACCATAAATATATTGTAGTAGAAAAGAAAAAATGATTGACCGAATCTGACGCATCCATTTAGTTATAACTATTTTGTAAAGGAGATAGTATGAGAGGTAATTTAAATGAGAAAAATCGTGGCAATATAGAGATTGGGCTTATAATTGTAAGTGTGGCTATACTGGGATCATTTATCGTTTTTATGGTTCTAAATCCAGAGTCTACAGTAAATGGGATATCTAGTTTCTTCTGGAAGATGATTTCTGTATGCGGACCTTTTTTTGAAGTTTTTACTTTTGCAACGTTTATCATTGCCATCTATCTTGGATTTAGTAAGTATGGGAAGGTAAGGCTTGGGGACTGTAAGCCTGAGTATTCCACATTCAGTTATGTAGTAATGATGCTACTAGCGTCTCTTGCTTCAGCAGCTTTGTATTGGTCTTTCACTGAATGGGCATTCTACTATGAAGCTCCAGGACTAGGTATGGAACCATATAGTACCCGTGCACTGGAATCCTCCCTTGGATATCAGTTCTTCCATTGGGGAATGACGAACCAGGCTATGTATACCGTCATGGGGGTAGCCATTGCCTATGGTGTATACGTTAAGAAAGTCCCTTCATTCCAAACTAGTGCTGTTTGTAGCGCTATGATGGGAGAAAAAGTAAAGGGCAGGTCTGCCATTGGTAAAGTTATTGATTTTTGTGTGATCTTCGGAATATTAGGTGGGCTGAGCTCGTCATTAGGATTGGTGGTTCCGTTGGCGACCGGCGGGTTGAAGCAATTATTCGGATTAGAAGCTACGCCAGTTGTACAGATAGGCATTATTGTTGTTATTGCTTTGGTATATACATTTACATCATACCTTGGTACCGATAAAGGTATGAAAGTAATCAGTGATGCGGCGGCAATTCTCTGCGCGGCATTCCTTCTGTATATTTTATTTGCAGGACCTACTACATTTATTTTAAAGAACATTGTCAACTCCTTTGGATACATGATTCAGGACTTGCCAAGAATGAGTCTTTTTACAGATCCAATTGAAAATACAGGATTCCCTGAAAGTTGGACAATTTATTTCCAGGCGTTTTATCTTAATTATGTAGCGATGATGGGTATCTTTATTGCGAAGATATCAAAAGGAAGAACAATAAGACAGGTTGCTATAGCAACCATGTTGGGAATCTCAGCAGGTGGTTGGTTCCTATTCGGTGTAGACGGAAGCTTCTCCATCAAAACATACATAGATGGAACTGCAGATGTAGTAGGCTTGATAAACAGTGGCGTAGGTGATGCTGCAATTTACGATATTTTAGAAACCCTGCCACTAGGAGCTACTTTACTTCCAGCTATTATTCTACTGCTGATCATTGGATTCTTAGCACCTTCCATGGATTCTGCATCCTTGGCCCTTGCTGAAACCGTTACTAAGAGCGGGACACCAAAGATGGCATTGAGAATTTTCTGGTGCGTATTGCTTGCGGTAATACCAATGTGTATTATTTTATCCGGCTCTGGATTTGATGCTATTAAGCAATTGGCAATTATAATATCAGTTCCATTTGTTGTCATCGTAGTGGGGATTGAAGTCGGGTTACTTAAATGGCTAAAACACGATAGTCGTTCAGGGCTTCATGCTGAAAATATTGAATTGCAGGAAAAAGAATTGCAGGAATTTGAATTGCAGGAAAAAGAAGCATAGAAAAATAAAGCCTATGATTAAAACATATTAAGTATTACATAAAAAGAGGTGAGCCAAATGAGAAGCGATTGTGTTTTCTTTTGCCCTGTTCGTGTCCGTTATGGGGAAGTAGATCAGCAGGGAGTTGTATATAATGGAAATTATGTGATATACACAGATGTTGCGTATGAAGAGTTTCTTCGTTCCAAAGGGTATTCATATAAGAAACTTGTAAATGAATATGAGTCTGAAGTTTGCCATAAAAAATCTACTTTCGAGTTTAACTCAAGTGCCTTCGAGGGCGATATGTTAGAAGTTGGTTTACGTGTTTTAAAGGTGGGAAATAGAAGTTTTACTTTAGGCTTTGAAGTTTACCGACAAGGTGAAGAAGATCCCCTTGTTATTGCCGAAAGTGTTTTTGTTGGATACGATGCTGAGAAAAGAGTTAGTAGACCAATAACACCTGTAATGCGAGAGATATTAGGTGTTGCAGAGCAGTAAAGGGCGCTAGAAATCAGGGCAACGGAGAACGTAAAATAGGCGAATAAGACGACCATCATTGTTTACAAGATGGCGTCGAAGTTCGATGGTTTGTGTAATTTAAAATAATTCAGAAGTACGTAAAAGTTCTCTAAATCATCCGTTGCCCAATTCTAGTAAATGTATCATTTGGACACTAGAATTTATATTTAATAAGGCTTTTCTAAACATAAAAATTAAAATATTTTTAAGAGATGTTGCAAAACAGGTGATTTATTCGCCTGTTTTGCAATGGCTCTGTGTTTTTTAAAAGCAATATGACAGAATCTTTTTTATTTTTAAAAAACATATTGACAATAGCATAATAAGAGCCTACAATGAAACTGTAATTAGCACTCTTACTAAGCGAGTGCTAATAAAAATGGCAAATGTAAATTTAGGAGGTAGTTATAATGAGTTTCGGAATCAAACCACTAGGCAGCAGAGTCGTAGTTAAGAAGCTTGAAGCTTGCGACAAGACTGAAGGCGGCATTATTCTAACAAGCGCAGCAAAGGAAAGACCTCAGATGGCAGAAATTGTTGCAGTAGGGCCAGGAACAAAGGATGAGCCTATGGAAGTCAGACCGGGAGACAAAGTAGTATTCTCGAAGTACGCAGGCGCCGATATAAAATTGGAGGGCGAAGAATATACCATAATGAGCCAGTCGGATATACTTGCAAAGGTTGAGTAACTCAGTAGGTGCAGAAAGGTAATATTATAAAAAATACTAATATAATTGACGATAAATTAAACGGAGGTAACCAAAATGGCAAAAGACATTATTTACGGAGAAAATGCTAGAAGAAAACTTCAGGCAGGTGTTGATAAATTAGCAGATACTGTGAAAATCACATTGGGACCTAAAGGTAGAAATGTTTTAATCGACAAGGCTTTTATACCACCAATGATAACTAATGATGGCGTTACTATCGCAAATGAAATAGAAATTGAAGATGGCATAGAGAATTTAGGGGCGCAGCTGGTAAAAGAAGTAGCTACAAAGACAAATGACATAGCAGGAGATGGAACTACTACAGCTACTTTGCTTGCTCAAATAATCATTAAAGAAGGATTTAAGAACGTTGCAGCAGGTGCAAACCCTATGATATTAAAAAAAGGTATTCAAGGAGCTGTTGATAAAGCAGTTGAGGAAATTCAGAAAAATTCTCATCCTGTAGAAACCAAGGCGAGCATCGCTCAGGTAGCGTCTGTTTCAGCAGCAGATGAGACAATAGGTGGACTTATTGCAGAAGCAATGGAAAAGGTGGGCAGAGATGGAGTAATCACTGTGGAAGAATCAAAGTCTATGGGCACAGATCTTGATGTGGTTGAAGGCATGCAGTTTGATAGAGGTTATCTATCCGCATATATGGTAAGTGATACAGACAAGATGGAAGCAGTACAAGAGAACGCTTACATATTATTAACCGATAAAAAAATAAGCAGTATTAAAGAATTACTGCCGGTTTTAGAACAAGTTGCAAAACAGAACAGAAAGCTACTTATCATAGCTGAAGATATTGAAGGTGAAGCTCTTGCAACTTTAGTAGTTAATAAGGTTAGAGGCATAATTGATGTAGTAGCAGTAAAAGCCCCTGGTTTCGGAGAGCGAAGGAAAGCCATGGTGGAAGATATAGCTATCCTTACAGGCGGTACAGTAATCAGCGATGAACTGGGATACGAGCTTAGTGAAACTACCCTTGATATGCTGGGCACTGCAGCAACAGTAAAAGTATATAAGGAGAAGACTGTAATCGTTAACGGTGGAGGCGAAAAAGAAGATATAAAAGTTAGAATCAACACAATTAAAAAACAGATTGAAGAAACTGAATCTGACTTTGATAAGGAAAAACTTCAGGAAAGACTTGCTAAGCTTTCCGGTGGAGTAGCTGTAATAAAAGTAGGAGCAGCCACTGAGACAGAACTTAAAGAAAGAAAATTGAGAATAGAGGATGCTCTTAATGCAACTAAGGCAGCAGTTGAAGAAGGAATTGTATCAGGAGGCGGTGTAGCTCTTTGTAACGCTATACCTGCTGTTGCGGCATATGCAGACACTCTTGAAGGAGATGAAAGAACAGGTGCAAAGATCATAGTAAGAGCTCTTGAAGAACCTGTAAGACAGATTGCAGAGAACGCAGGATTTGAAGGAAGTGTAGTAGTATCTGAGATTAAGGACAGAGAAGTAGGCTTTGGATTTAACGCTAGTACAGAAGAATATGTGGATATGATAAAAGCAGGTATAGTTGACCCTGTAAAGGTTACGAGATCAGCAATTCAAAACGCAGCGTCAGCATCTGCAATGCTACTTACTACTGAAGCGGGTATAGTTGATATTAAGACTGAAAACCCATTAGATAAAATGCTTCCAAGCGGTGGCATGGGAGGCATGGGCGGTATGGGCGGCATGATGTAATTGATAAAGGACTCCATTTTATAGGAGTCCTTGTTTTTTTATCTCTTTTTTGTTATGCCAATATTTTCTCTGATATTGCACAAAGTTCCATATCTCTTTGAAAAGTCAATTCCTATGCTTTGGCCTATTAGGTCTAGGACTGAGTCATAATAACTTTGGAGATAGTTGTTTCCTTCGATATGAACACAATTGCACCTTCTCAAGCTCTGAAGCACCCGCTCTAAAGGATACTTTTTTTGAATTTTCATCTCAAGGATTCGTGTAATAACAAGGGAGACGAAGCAAGTCAAATAGTGGGCCTGCATATGTTCCACCCTTGATACAAAACCTGGTTTTGCGTGGTAGTTATTATTTATGTATTTAAAGGCTTTTTCGATTTCCCAAAGGCCTATATAAGCGTTAATCAGATCATCAACATTTTCGTCTAATTCACTGGTAATAAATAGGTAGTAACCATCATACTTTTCTTCTTCCTTAAGTCGTTCTTTATCTAGATGAAGTGGCTCCTTGCCTTGAAGAATCTCACCTGTCATTTTATCGTACTCAATATTTTGAACGTACTTAGCGGCGCCGTATGCAGTTGATTTGTTGTATTTATTAGGATAAGCAATAAGGTCTTTTGCCTTCAAAAGCATATCCTCTCTTTCAGACATTATGCACCTTGCATATTTTTTATTATAGAATACAATTTGCTTTTCGTCGAAAGAGATAGTCTTCTTTTTACCATCTGCAGTTGTAATGCGAATTTTTCGAGTATGTATCCTTGACTTTATCTTAGATTCATCGCCGAAAGGGGTATATCCTTCTTGATTCAGCACGTAGTCTTTTATCTCTTTATCTGCCCCACGGACGTTCTGAGATACAATGTAACCGTTACCGCTAGACAGTACGTAGTAGAGATGGTTTGCACTGTTAATACCATTATCGCCTACAAGTATTATTTTACTTGTGCCAAAATTTTTACCACGTTTTTTTATTGTAGGACTTAACGTTGGTATATCACCTGGGTTTCTGGAAGCCAGGTCATAAGATACCGGTAAACCATTTTTATCCACAAATAGTCCCATTTGTACCACTGGGTCCATGCGATGATTTTTCGAAGTATCATTATTATATAAATCATCCTGTTCGTTGGCTTCGAAGTAGTGCGTTGTAATATAGTAATACATCTGGCTGGTATCACGTCCGTAATTTTCGCAGATGCGTTCGTGTATCCATGTTTGTATCTGAGATTTATATTGGAAAAAATATGAAAAGGAGTGATACACATCTTCTAGGGAAAAATCCATTCTATCAAAAAATTGATCTTTTTTCCTGTAAATTTGTTTTATCGATCCAGGGAAAAGTATACCACCGTAAACAAGAAGTTTCATTATGCTGTTAAGGTTGTAATCAATATCCAAAGATCGCTGGCGCCCTCTAAAAAATACGTCTAGCTTTAATTCATGGTAGAGGGCAGATAGAGCTGTATAACCAAAATTTTTAATAAGATCAATATTAGGCTCAAGCGACTGGGCGGGGTCAAGTTCAATTTGGATTGGGTGTGTCTCTGCGACATAAGCCTCTGTCATTTCTTTTGCAACTTTTTTAAAATGGGCAATAGGATCATCATATTTTTTCTGTAACTCTTCTAAATAGCCAATGTTTTTTATTCGCTTTTTTTTAGTTACTTTAGTAACAGGATCTCTATAGGATTGTACGATGCAAAGATATGTACCATTTTTTCTTTTCTCTTTAATCAAAAACATGAGTTCCTCCTTTTTTTCACTCTACTTATAACGGAAATACAAGCTTGTTAGACAAACTCTTGTTACTATAATAATATCTGAAAATTAAAAAAAAACAAGTTTTTTTTAACAAACTTTTTATATAATAAAAAAGCCCTGAAAATATAGTATTTTCAAGGCTTTGTGTATTTGTAGAAGTGAGGATTAGAATACAACGACTAAGAGCATTTTGAAGTTGTTTTCTCCATAAACGGAGTGAGGGTGTTTAGCTGGCATAACGATAGATTCACCTTCGTTAAGCAGGTAATCTACACCGTCAATTGTGATTTTACCATGTCCGTCAAGGCAGGTTACTAGAGCATCGCCACCTGATTCATGAGTACTGATTTCTTCTCCCTTCCAAAATGAAAAAAGAGTTACGCTTAAAGCTTCGTTTTGTGCAAGGGTTTTGCTAATTACTTGTCCCTCTTGATATTGGATTTGATCCTTCAGTGTTAAAATTTCTGATTTGTTTATATTTTTTAGTAATGTTGTCATAATTATTCTCCTTTCATATATGCAAGTATTAATATTTTTAATATTCTTGATAATCCTTGTGTTTTCTATTATGATAGAATTTAGGAATAATTATGTTGCAGGGGCAACATTTTGCAAAAGATAATAAAAAATCTGAGAGAAGGTAGAAGTATGGGTAAAACAATGAATAGAGAAGACCTGATCCAGGCATCAAAGGACTTGCCGATATTCTCCGGAATAAAGGCTGAAGAGATTCAGTCAGCGTTTGGATGTGTAGGTGCATTTAATAAAAAATACCATAGGGGGGAATATATTATCCTTTCGGAGGAAAGTGTAAAAAGTGTTGGTGTTGTTTTAAGTGGAAAAGTTCAAATGATACAAGAGGATTTATGGGGAAATAAAGCTGTCCTATTAACTATGGGGGAAAAAGAACTTTTTGGCGAATCCTTTGCTTGTGGCAGCAAGCTAGTTTCATCAGTTTCTTTTGTTGCAATTGAAGAGACAAACGCATTATTTTTGCCTTTTGAAAGAGTTATGCATACTTGCATGCATGGATGTCAACACCAT
>JAWRJF010000108.1:0-5494 GCA_040307645.1 Anaerovoracaceae bacterium
CTATAAGAGATTGCAGAGAAGTGTTCACGCCCGGAAATGGTATGGATGATTATGGGATTGTTATTTTAGAAAATAAAGTTAAAAAATTTGCTTTTGACGATACAGGAAATGCTGATAGATTTGTTGATAAATTTGCTGATAAAGCTAGATATAGTTATATAGATAGAGGTTGGTATTTCTACAATGGTAGGAAGTGGGAATTTGACAATTTAGGAAGTGTAAAGGGCCTCACTGAGGAAGTGATCCAGGACATGAGAAAAGAATTAGCTTATTGTGAGGATGAAGAAGAGGAAAAAGCTTTTTTTAAACACTTGAAATACACCAGGAATAATCGTGGAAAAACTAATATGTTAAAGGAATCTGAGCATAGATTAGCAATTCTCCCAAGTCAATTCGATAAGGATAAAGATATTTTTAACTGTATGAACGGTGTTGTAAGTTTGAGGGATGGAGAACTATCTGAACATCATCATGAGAAGTTTTTATCTAAGATGTCCTATGTTGAATATACAGATAAGATTGATACTCCGATGTGGATAGAGTTCTTGAATGATATCTTTGATAATGATCAGGAGCTTATAGATTATATTCAAAAAGCAGTTGGATATTCTATGTCAGGATCCACAAAGGAACAATGTGTGTTTTTCTGCTATGGAAATGGTAGGAACGGTAAGTCTACATTCTTGGATATTATTTCAGAGATTATGGGGGACTATGCAACTAACATTCAGCCAGAAACAATTATGGTTAATAGGCAAACAGGTGGGGCTAATAGTGATATAGCAAGGTTAAAAGGTGCTAGGTTCGTAACCACTGTAGAACCTAATCAGGGAGCTAGGATTAACGAGGGACTTCTTAAACAATTAACTGGTGGAGATACGGTTACAGCTAGGCATTTGTATGGGAAAGAGTTCGAGTTTGAAGCAGAGTTTAAACTCTGGATGGCAACTAACCATAAACCTATTATACGTGGTAGAGACTTAGGTATTTGGAGAAGAATGCACCTGATCCCTTTCACTGTAGAAATTCCAGATGACAAAGTGGACAAGAATCTCAAATATAAATTAAAAAAAGAATTAACTGGAATCCTAAATTGGGCAGTCGAAGGATGCATTAAGTGGCAGAGAGAGGGACTAGGAATGCCAGCAGCAGTGAAAGAAGCAGTAAAAGAATATAAAAATGAGATGGATGTAATAAGTGCATTTTTAGAAGAATGTACAATTCAAGGACCTGGAGAAACTAAAGCAAGTGAATTATATAAAGCATATGCAGACTGGGCAGAAGAAAATGGAGAATATAAAATGTCAAATACTATGTTTGGAAAGGAAGTAGGATTAAGATATGAAAGAAGAAAGACAATGCATGGTTGGTACTATCAGGGATTAAGATTAAATGATGATGCAAAACCTTATCAAATTAATTGGAATAATTAAAAATATGACGGGTTATGACAGGTATGAGCCGAATTTCATAAACTTTTATATATAAAATTTCTCTATAGGACTTTATAGTATAACCCTTCAACCCGTCATACCCGTCATAAGTAAGTAGAATACAGTATTATAGGTATATTTATATAGGTAAGATATATTATGTAAACCTAAAAAGGAGTGATTTTAAGTGGAATATAGAAAGTTATCAAAAGATTTTAAACTACCAGACTATTTATCAGAAAAGCAAAGAGAAGATATTTTACTAGCAATAAAAAAAGGTACCCCCATTATCATAAGTGGTAAGCAAGGACCAACTGGAAAAACCACATTAGCAAATATTTTAAAAGAAAATGGTGTTACCGCTTATGAAAAATGGGAGTGTTTAGAGATTGAACTTAATAATAAATTGGATTAGTATCCATGTTCATTTAATTTTTTAATATCTTCAATAGATTTTTGCGAAACATTAAAATACCAGTTTGGAGAATCAGTTATAGATTTATAATTAAAACCGCATTTTAACATTGCACCTTTGAATGCTCCATTTGTAATATAAAATCCGTTTTTGGAGCGTTCAAAAATATGTTTTAAAGAATATGAAGAGTACTTTGTGTTAATTGATTTAATTTGATTTAAGTTAGAACACCAATCAATTAAAATTTGCTTTTCTGGTAGACTAAGTTTATCAAATTCATTTGGAGAATTTAAATCATTAGTCATTAATAATCACCTCCTTTAGGGTGATTATAACATAAGGAGTGATGAAGAATGAAAATAGATACAGATACTAACAGATGTCCAAAGTGTAAAGAAAATTTTATAACTATTATGGGCGGTAGCATAGAGAGATTGTGCAGATGTAATAATTCTAAAAAATACGACATGATTAAAGAATCATTCAAGTTAGCTTTTAATGATGAGGATGATGAAGAATGAGAGAAAAAGATATACAGAATGAAATTAGGTTAGCACTTTCACCTTATGCAGTAGTTTTTAGAGCGAATGTAGGATATTTTAATACTTATGATGGACGAGTAGTTGCTACAGGGCTGCCAAATGGATTCAGTGATTTGTTTGGAACTAGAAAAAGTGATGGAAAATCTTTTTATATAGAAGTTAAAAATGAAAAAGGTAGAACAAGCAAGGATCAGGATAAATTTTTAAAGAGGATGAAAGAGTGTGGAGCAATAGTAGGAGTGGCTAGAAGTCCAGAGGAGGCAGTGAAAATTTTGTTGGAGGGATAAAGATGATAACTAAAGAATACGGCAAATGTATCTTGGTATGTGACAACTGTATGGAAGAAATAGTATTTGATAATTTTGAAGATGCGCTAACATATAAAAAGAAACATGATTGGCAAACTGTATTAAATAAAGGCGATTATGAAGATTATTGTCCTAATTGCCAAGAATAGGAGGGATAATAGTGGACAATCTCAAGCGTGAATATAATGCTGCACTAAAAAGATTTAATAACATGGAGAAATGGTGTGAAACTGCACCTATTGAAAAACAATTAAAATATGAAAATGAAATTTACAAGGTGATAGATAGGGTGACAGAATTATATAACATACTTAGGAGAAAAGGAGAAATTGCATCATCTGAAGCTCTAAGGGGGTTTGAAAAATGAAAAATAAGTGTGAAGAAAAAATAGATAAATACTGTAGACAAGCTATAACATACAAAAAATATGCAGAGGTAAGAAGATGCGACAGATGTTGTATCGGCTGCATGGAATTGTGCGGGAATGTATGTGATAAAGCTTTGGAGATTATGAAGGGGAAAAAATGATGAAAAAAGTTATTTATAGGACAAGTAAAGAAATGTTATGGAATCTATATCTAGAAGGATTAGATACTAAAGCAAAACTTCTAGACTATTTAAATTCAACCAGTGGTATTAAGAAAAAAATAGTAGACATTGAGGTGTTTTAAATGTTAGATGAAATTAGTTATAACGTAGCTGAAGCTATACCTTATAAAAACTTTAGAGAGAAAATTAAAATTATTATGGAAGAATTATTAAAAGGCAGACACGTAGAGGTTTGGGACAAGTTCATATATTCAGCGGAGAAGTGGGAGGTAGAGGAATGAGAGTTAAAATATTAGTATCAACTAATAGGGTAGGCAGTAAAGTTGAAAGTACAATTGAAATAGATAATGAGGATATAGTTGGCTTATCAGATGAAGATGCGACAGATTTTATAAATGAACGTGTTGTGGACGAGATACTAGGCAATGGACTTGTAAATTGGACTTGGGAAGTTGTAGACCATGTCTAGATATTGGGAAAATCAATCAGGCTACTACGATCCTACAGTGAAAACAGTTATAGAGAATGAATCTAAGAGGAATAAGGAGGTTCATGACACTATAAATGAGATTAAAAATATCTTGAAGGATAGGGACTTAGTATTAGTAGAGCGGATGATACTAAAAGATAAATTAACTAAGAAAATTTATAAGTGAGGGATGAACATGAACAGACAACAGAGAAGGAAAGTCCATAAACTTACTGGAGAAGAATTGAAGGCTATTAGGCTAGATTCTATACAAAAGGGAGTGCAATTTACTTTAAACACAGTCTATAAAGTTATGAATGAAGAATTTGGCTTTGGAGAAATAAGGCTAAATAGATTGGAGGATAGAATCCTAGAAAAAATACGGGAGGTGGACAATGAAAGAGATTAGATGCGTATATGAGAGTGGGGGAGAAAAGAGACTCCCATATTGCAAATATAAAACCTATGTAGAAAAACTCCTAGAAGATATCAAAAACAAGAGAGGGACGAGGTACATCATGGTGATGGAAAGTCCATTAATGAAAATATATGTAGATGGCATGCTGGTATTCGACAAGGGGCTGATTGAATGAAAACACCATGTTTGAACTGCAAGGGAAAAACTATACTGTCATAGTTGATACTATTAGAACTAGATAGTGATTACATCGAAGATGGAATAGCTAGAATAAAAGAATATAAAATTAACAGAGAATTAGGCAGAATAAACAAGGAATAGGAGGGACAAACTCCATGGACTTAAAAGATTTACTTAAACAATATACAGATTTACAGCAAGAAATTAAAGACTTGGAGAAACGTATAGATAAACTATCTAATTTCAAAGTTGAACACGATAAGGTAACGGGATCCAATAGTGAATTTCCTTATCAACCTAGGTCATTTACCATAGAGGGTTACAACATTCAAGATGTAGATAGATTAAATACGGTAAAATCCTTACTTGTAGATAGAAAAGAAAAATGTGAAGATATGAAGATAGAAATAGAGAAATTTATAAGTACGATTCCAGATAGCAGGACAAGGAGGGTATTTCAGTATAGATATATAGATCGTTTAACATGGCAACAAGTATCCAGGCGGATTGGTGGATATGAGGAAAGTTATGCAAGGAAAATACATGATAGATATTTGGAGGGATTGGAAGATAAAAGAAAGAAGGTGTATTGATGGATAAAAAAAGTAAAAGCTTTTATTGTTGGGGATGTAGAGAATTTACTAAGCAAATTCCAAAATATTCTGAAGGATGGAAGGGAAAGAAATATATAGCAGAATATAAGTGTGTTACTTGTGGCACTATTAACTATCCTAGTCAATATAGTTGTCCTAAATGTGGAGCAGAAAGTAATGAGGATACATGGATAGAATCATCAGAGGAAAGGTATGATTACGCAGCTAGTATGAATTATGGGAGTTGCTATGAATGGGAAGAAAGGCACAAATGTTGGCATTGTGGTACTATATATGAATTTACTAATAGTAATTGTTGAACATAATGTTATTTATGTGTCGGAAGGAGGAAATCGAATGAAAGCAGATAAAGAAATAAGAATATTATCACAGCTACTTGAAGTAAAAACAGAATTACAAGAACAGGCTCTAGGTAGAACAGGGGCGAGTAAAAGAATGTGTTTAGCAGAAATAAAAGGCATAGACAAAGGGATAGAAATTGTGAGAAAGGAGTTAGAGAATGATTGAAAAGCTATGGGGTATGTATGAAAGTGCAAAACTAGAAGAATATAAATTAGAAAAACAAA
>JAWRJF010000109.1:0-2936 GCA_040307645.1 Anaerovoracaceae bacterium
ATTATAACATGAATAGTAAAAAAGATAAAGCTAGGTTTTTAGAAGATATAAATAAAAATGGAAAAGATAACAAGTGGAAAGAAAGAAAAAAAGTAATTTAGAGTTAGCTAATTCTTATAAAAGATTAGGCTTTGAAAATAAGTATTATAGAGTCCTCAATTTTCATTTAAGTTTACAAAACGTTTTAAATTACGAGGAGGTAAAATATGAGAAATGTGTTTAAGTGTAAAAAGGTAGCATCTACCATTTTGGCTATTACAATAGTACTTTGCTCTGGTACAACTGTTTTTGCTGCCGACAATAATGTTACTAATTCCGTAAAAAATGTACAAGCAATATCTGAAATTGATAAGGCTGTTGAAGTTCCAAGCTTCATCAATGATAATCCAACTGCTATGTCAATTGATGATGTATTAAAACACTCAACAATTACAGTGCGTGAAGCCACGTCGATGGAAGGTACCTATGAATCTGATACCTATAATGCTGGCTTAGCTGGATATACCTATCAAATTTCTTTCGATTGGGTAGCGGGTACAAATTCAAGTGGAGACTACATTTTTAGTCAAATTACAAATGCTAATATTACTACGTACAAAAACTATTTCATTATCGGAAATACCTGGGGATATAGCAGTTATGATATCTCTGAGAATACTTATTCAATTAGTAGTAGTAAAAAGAGTGTTACATTTACAACAACCTATGACTTTGAATATATGATGTTAAATGATCCTCTTGCGCGAATATACAATTTGTCTGAAACGCATACGAAAATAATTGTTTTAAATAATTTAATATAATTTAAGGAGGGTATATGATGAAGAAAATTTTAGCAAGTTGTTTGGTATTACTCATATCCATGAACTTAGGAGTTTCTACTTTAGCAGCAGTGTCTACTGAGAATGCTTTTAGTCTAGATGCTATTTTCAATGAAAATTTAAAGGATGGCATTTTGCATTTGACGGAGAATGATATGGATGAGTTTAACAATATTATTATTTCATCACCTGAAACTATTGATAATTTTCTTAATACAGATGGTATCATTGTTGTATCAGGTGATGAAAGCTCCGAACCAGCCGTTCTAGATGAACAGCTGGGTGTATCGTTCCATGAGGTCGATTCAATGAATGCTCGTTCTGTTGTTACAAACGATGCTGATTCTGGTATAGATATAGCTACAATCTACTATAAACATAGTGGTGTATTTGCAGTTCATGAAATAAATATAGGAACAAATGATACAACTGATCGTGAAGCACTTATTGAGGAGGTTTTAAATGAAGTCCGTAATGACCAGTTACAGCCTCAGGTTGCGGCAAGTGGCACTGGTTCTCTAATTGGTGAAAGAAATTATACTTATACTAGAGAACCAAAAGGAAAAATGACAGCATATTATGATGCGTATACTGTACAAGATTTAAATTCCCAAGATTACTACATGATAAAAGCTGTTGTCACTGGTATGCCAGGTTCTGATTTAGGCGGGTCATACGAAACAAAATATCAAGGTGAAAATATGAAAGTCACCTTATCTTCTAGTAGTACTAGTGTTACCCGTGATTCTTATGGTCCTGAAAGAACCATTGGTAGTAGCTCTTATTCAGTAAATATAGGTGCAACTTTTGGCAAAGAAATATCCGGTGATTTAGGACTTAGTTGGACTAAAACTATTAGTGATACTGATATTGATGTATCTTTATCATCTCCGGGTGCAACTTGGACTGCAAATCTTACTGGTGAGGCTCAGAAATATGGATTTTCTTTTGAGCCGGGCATCTCGATGGCTTGCCCTTCTAACAAATCCAGTATCAGTGTTACTGCAAATGCAAGTTATACTTTAGACTCTTGGGATACTTTAGAGGAAACTATATCTTTGAACAAATCGTTTACTTGTACTCCGACTAGTGTTAATTAATAGGGTGCTATTAAAATTAATTTTATTTTAAAATAAAAGTGCTTTGCACTATTTATAAGATCAGCACGAGATTTAGATAAACTCGTGCTGATCAGTTTTTAAATTTTACAAATACAATGTTCTTTTTAGTTAACTAGACTTGTTAGTTGCGGTCTCTAAAATATACTATTAAAGACGATAATTAAAAAGAAATTTTATTTCTATTTTTCCATATATCGTCTGTACAGATGTAAATTATACATCATTATTTATGTTCTAGATGGTCTGTTTTATAAGTTATAATACTAATTATAAATATACCAGCGTGCTATCTTATTTACTGCTTAAAATACGGTTGATGAATCAATGATAATGTGCTACTGTATAATAAACAATGAATCCAATGGAGGTTAATATGAAAAAGCATATTGGAAAAATTATACTATTTTTTTCTCTTCTCTCATTTATATCCACAATAGTGATATTTATATATGAAATCCTTGGTAGTATGGTATTTAACTGGAATTACAATCTAAATTTCCTCATGATCGGTTTGCTAATTGCAGGAGCTATTTTACTTGCTCTATATCGCATTATTGATCTATTAGAACATCAGTAAACTTCAAATTATGATTTCTTTTGAATATAAAAGAGGGTTATGTCTTTCGCCAAAAACATAATCCTCATTTTTGTTTTTACATTATAATTTTACAGAGATAGTATTTTATCCAATGTTTTAAACTATATAAAAATACAAAAGTAATTGCTGTTCTGGCTTCTATCGGTGCAATTAAAAAGCAGATAAAACGGCTAATCACTTACGAGGGAATCTGCCATTAACTTACCCCTTCTTCACATTGCTTCTATACATGTTTTTTGTTTTTCTGCTTTGCGGATGTAAATGTCAATCCCAAAATGCATGTTTTTTAGAATCTCAAAATGTATGATTGTTAGAATTAATTATTGGTACTTTTTTTAGTTTCTACCAGGTCAATTTTATCCTTCAGCCTATAAGATGGACCTGTAATCTTAATAA
>JAWRJF010000110.1:0-46941 GCA_040307645.1 Anaerovoracaceae bacterium
AAAATATCATAAACCATAAAATTTAACATCACTTATTTGACTGAGATCAAATAGCAAAACTGGACGCATAAAAATGCGTCCAGAAAGTCAATTTTTTTATTAAATTGTGTGTCACCCCAACATTTGACACAGAGCCAAAATAAAAACCGTTATCCACCTGTATTAAAGTGGAAAAACGGTTCTTTTTTTATTCTTCTGAAGCTACGATAGCATCAAATTCTGCAACAACTTTTTCAAATAATTCGTCATCTTCAATATCGATTAATTCGAATTCGTCATCGCCTACTTCTTTATATCCATAAATGTAAACATCATCTGTTCCATCATCTGGAATTAAAGCAATGTAATCTTTTCCATCATAGTCAAACACGCCCATGATCTCACATTCCACTTCTGCCCCATCATCAAATTCTAAAGTGATGATATCAGCTTCTTCCTGATTATATTTTTCTTCAGTCATTTTTGTTTTCCTCCAAATTAATTTACATAATATTAAAATTATATTTAATATAGTAATGACATTACTATATCATTAAACACATTTATTTTCAACTAAAATATTCCTTTATATTTATAGCTATTGACTCAGTAATAGTTGGAACATTACACAACTCCGCTACAGTAGCTTTTTTAATGGCTTCTATGGTTTTGAAATGATTTAACAGTGCATTTCTTCTGGTTGGACCAACACCTTCTATGTTTTCTAGAATAGAATTTATAGTATTTTTGTTTCTTAAGGTTCTATGGTATTCTATGGCAAATCTATGAACTTCCTCTTGAACAGTTCCTGCATATTTAAACAAAATAGGTTTGTCCTTTAAGAGCACCTCGCTTCCATCTTCAAAAACAAGAGCCCTTGTTCTATGACTATCATCCTTTGCCATACCAACCACTGGTAGATCGATTCCTAAACTATCAAGCACCTTATAAGCTGCTGTTACCTGACCGATTCCTCCATCAATTAATATTATATCAGGAAGAATATTAAAACTATCATCACCGGATTTAGCCCTTTTAAAACGTCTAAGCAAAACCTCCTGCAAGCTTCCATAGTCATTTTGCCCTTCGACAGTCTTTATCTTAAAACGTCGATACCCTTTCCTGATTGGTTTTATTCCTTCAAATACAACCATAGCGCCTACTGTGTCCACTCCATTAGTATTTGAAATGTCATAAGATTCGACTCTATAGCCTTGACTGTCTTCATCTAAAATCCTCGGCTCAAAGCCTGCATGAATAATTACGTTTTTTATAAGCTGAATTATTGTCAGCTTTTTTTCATTATTATTTTTTGCCTTTTCGCTTAATGTTTTAAGCATCTCTAAAGTGTCACTCTGAGCAAGGGAAAGAAGCGCTTTTTTATCACCTTTTTGGGGAACAAGAATTTTGACTTTACGCCCCTCACTGCTTAAGAAATCTTCTAAAATTTCTTTCTCAGGTAATTCCTTTTCAATTAAAATTTCAGGCGGTACCATTGCCCATTGACTATAATATTGCTTTATAAACTCATACACCATTTCTTGGCGGTTGTCACTTTCCGTAGTTTGTATTTGAAAAGTTTCTCTGCCACTTAGTTTGCCTTGCCTTACAGAAAATAATACTACAAAAGAATTTTGGCTGTCTTTTACAGGCAGTACAATGTCTAAATCTTTATCATTAGTCATTGTTACTCTTTGGGTTACAGAGATAGCCTTTACTGCCAATATATAATCTCTGTACTTTGCTGCCTCCTCAAATTCCAGATTTTCAGATGCTTCACTCATCTTTTCTTCAAGGTAATTTAAAATAGGTTTATCTTTCCCACTTAAAAAATGTATGATTTTTTCAATGGAATCCATATATTCTTGACGACTCACCTTTCCAGTACAAATCCCCTTGCACTGGTTAATATGATAGTTAAGGCACGGTCTATGATTATAAGGAAATTCTTTTAAAGAACATTTTTTTAGTGCATATATTTTACTAAGTAGATCCACTATTTGATTAACTGCACCAACATCGCTATAAGGACCAAAATATCTATTTCCGTCTTTCTTTATGGTTCTAGTTTTAATTATTCTAGGAAATTCCTCAGTAACTGTAACCATAATATATGGATAAGTTTTATCGTCCCTAAGCAAAACATTGTATTTAGGCATATATTTCTTTATCAGATTGCACTCTAAAATTAGAGCCTCCATTTCAGTCTGGCAAGTAATATACTCAAATTCAGCTATATGAGAAACCATTGCCTTAACTTTTGGGTTAGAATTTGCCGAGCTTTGAAAGTACTGTCTAACTCTGTTTCTCAAAGAAATGGCCTTTCCTACATATATTATTTGTCCAAGTTTATCCTTATGCATATAAACTCCCGGTTTATCCGGGAGCTTTTTCAAATTTTCTTTAATATCAAACATATCCTAAAATCGCCAATCTCTCATTCTGTATTCAGCCTCTTTACGTTCCCTTTCAATAGCAAGTTCCATGATCCTTTTCTCCCTTAGTTTCCTTCTCACTTTTATATTATGTATCCTTAGACAAAGAACTAAAGTCATAGTGATAAGTAAAAAACCAAATATCAAAAATACAACTAGTGCCGATTTATTAGAAAGTCCTATGTACGAAGTAAACCAACCCTTTTCTACACTTTGTTTCGCAGCCAGGTCTACCGTATTAACAAGATCTTCTGCCAAATATATTTCAACGACTCCTATTTTATCTCCTGCCTTAATCGGTGCCTTTAAATTATCAAATTTAATCTTTGTGTTAATAAGAGATTTGGATGCTTCCTTAGGTAAATACGCAATACCTTCATCTACTGTATAACCTTCCACAGTTTTTACAGCACCTTTTTTTACTTTAGCAGTACCCATAACCTTTCCCTTATCAATTACTGGTACTCCCTTTATCTTGCTCAATGAATAATCCAGTATTTTTTTCATGTCGTTGGATCTCTCCAAAGTTGTATCTCCTAAAACCACAGCACACAGCTTTAGTCCAGCATTATCATATCCTACGACAATACCACAATTTTGGTCATCCCATGTACCTGTTTTGCCACCAAAAACACCTTCATACTTAAACTTATGTGAATAATTGTATATAGTCCTCTTATCGCTTTTATTCGTCTTTGGAATAGTATATTCATATGTACTTACTATATTTTTTATAGTTTCATTAGAAAAAGCTGCTCTTCCAATCTGCATCATATCATATGGTGTGGAAAAGTTTTTTTCTTCCTTTAGACCATGAGGATTTACAAAATTGCTATTAGTGGCCCCTAAGCTTTTTGCCGTGGTATTCATAAGCTTGGAAAATTCCTTCATACTGCCTGAAACAGCTATACCAAGGGCATATGCGGCATCATTGGCCGAACGCAAAAGTGTAGCATAAAGCAAATCCTTTACCTTTATTTTTTCGCCTTTTGCTAAATAAATAGTAGACTCTCCTACTTCTGCGGTTTTCTTATCTATAGTAATTTCTTTATCCAAATCCAAATTCTGAACTGCAATTAAGGCCGTCAAAAGTTTGGTTGTACTAAGCGGATCAATTCTTGTATTCTTATTTTTAGAGTAAAGAATATCCCCGTTATTTTCACAATACACAATAGCCCCCTTAGCCGAAATAACAGGCCGTGGTAAAACCTTTGCTTCTCCAAAAGCACTAAGGGTTGTGGACAAAATAAAAATACTGATAAATATATTTATAAAACAAATTTTAATTATTTTTTTCTCTTTCATACTCCCATGCTACTTTCTATAACTATATTTATTAGTTTTACCGTCGCTGAATATCTTTATTATATGTTATCCTTGGAAGAAGTAATCTGCAAGTTGAAATCCGCTATCAAAATAGCCACCTTGCTCTCCTGATATCTCATTAAATGCTTTTTCTTTATCTTCTAAAGATTCTTTCTTACTATTATATATAACAAAAGGTACCGGCGTAGATGAATGAGTTCTTATTCCAAGAGGAGTTCTATGATCTGGAACTATAAGAACTTTAAACTCTTCACCTGTCTCCTTAAGATACTCTACTATCGGTTTCACTATTTTTACATCAATATCCTCTAGACATTTTATTTTACCTTCTAAATCCCCTTGATGGGAACATTCATCCGGGCCTTCTAGGTGCATATATACAAAATCCCTTCCGTCCTTAAACTCTCTAATTGCCGCCTCTGCTTTCCCTTCAAAATTAGTATGCAAAGTGCCTGTAGCACCTTTTACGTCTACAGATGAAAGTCCTGCACAAATAGCAATACCTTTTATTAAATCTACTGCACTAATTGCTGTTCCTTTGATTTTATACTTTTCATAAAATGAGGATAACTGTGGTTTTTTCCCTTGACCCCATATCCACAAAGAATTGGCTGGATTTAGCCCTCTTTTTATTCTATTAATATTAACCGGGTGATCTTTTAATATTTCATAACTTCTTCTCATTATTTTCGTAATAAATTCTGAATCTTCGCCTTTAGGAAGGTTTTCTAAAACCTTCTTTCCTAACACATCATGAGGAGGGGTCAAAATCATATCAGTGCTTCCATTATGAACAATCATGCAATGCCTGTAACTTGTACCTGTGTAAAATTTGATTTTTCCATCTTCAAATTCTTTATTTATAGCCTGAATTAACTGATCTGCTTCTTCTGTTGATATATCGCCTGAACTATGGTCCGTAATTATGAGATCCTCGTATTCGCCGTCACCTGTTAAAGTAATTATATTAGTTCTAAAAGCCACATCAGTATCTGACATATCTATACCTATGCTTGCAGCTTCTAATGGCGAGCGCCCTGTTAAATAGATAGCTGGATCGTAACCCATTACAGATAGATTAGCAGCATCACTGCCCGGAGCAACTCCAGGAGGTATAGTCTTTACCATGCCCACTTCCCCTCTTCGGGCTAAACCATCTATATATTTTAAATCAGCAGCTTCTAAAGGAGTTTTCCCCTTCAGTTCATCAATGCTTTCATCTCCTGCTCCATCTGGAACCACAATTAAATATTTCATAAATAATACCTCTTCTTCTAACTTCACTATTAGTTATATTATACAAAAAAAGCTTTCCTATTTAAAGTAGGAAAGCCTTTTATTTATTAATTTATTTATTTTCACTTTCAAATTTTTTCATAAAAGTAATTAACTTGTCAACGCCCTCCATTGGCATTGCATTATATATGCTGGCTCTCATGCCACCGATTGAACGATGCCCATTTAGGTTAACAAGGCCTTCTTCCTTTGCTTCTGCAACGAATTTTTTATCAAGCTCAGGATCACCTGTAACGAAAACCACATTCATTAGTGATCTATCTTTTTCCCTAACAGGGCATTTAAACAAATCGCTATTATCAATATAATTATATAATTTATTTGCTTTTTCTCTGTTTATTTTATTTAAAGCCTTTACTCCCCCCATATTTTTAATATGCTTAAAGACTTCTCCTGCAATATACAAAGCAAAACAAGGTGGTGTATTATACATTGAACCATTTTCAGCATGAATTTTATAATCAAGGTATGTAGGTACTGTTTCTCCTGCAAAACCAATTAAATCCTCTCTTATAATTACTATAGTCATACCTGCTGGTCCAACATTTTTTTGGGCACCTGCATAAATTATCCCAAATTTTGAAACGTCGATTTCTTCAGATAAAATACATGATGACATATCTGCTACAAGAGGAATATCCCCTGTCTCAGGTATGTATGGAAAATGTGTTCCATATATCGTGTTATTAAAAGTGATGTGAACATAGTCTGCATCTGATCTAAAGTCTTCTTTCTTAACTTCTGGTATGTATGAAAAAGTATCTGGTTCTGAAGTAGCTGTCGCCACAACATCTCCAAATTTTTTAGCTTCTTTATATGCTTTCTTAGCCCAGGAACCAGAGATTACATAGTCAGCTTTTTTTGAGGATCTGAAAAGGTTTAATGGCACCATTGCAAATTGTAGAGTTCCACCACCCTGTAAAAACATAACTTTGTAATTCTCGGGAACATTCATTATTTCTCTTAAGTTAGCTTCTGCATCTTCGATGATTTTCTTAAACTCTTTTGAACGGTGACTCATTTCCATAACAGACTGACCTGACCCCTCAAAGTTAGCCAAGTTAGTTGCCGCATCTTCAATTACATTTAAAGGTAACATTGATGGGCCTGCGGAAAAGTTAAATACTCGATTTTTGTTAGTCATTTTTGTCGCCCTCCATAGTTTTTTTGTGATATAATTGTTGATTATAACACTTTAGACCTTGAAAGTAAAGAATTAAAGTGTTATACTTTAGTTTAATTATTAATTTTTTAGGAGGTACTTGATATGTACAATATTTCAACACTTAACAAAATATCACCTGTAGGTCTAGCAAACCTATCTGACAAATATATGATTTCTGAAGACGTCTCTAGTTCCTCTGGTATTTTAGTAAGAAGCCAAGATATGCACGAAATGGATTTTAGCAAAAATCTCCTGGCAATCGCTAGAGCAGGTGCAGGAGTAAATAATATACCTTTAGATAGATGTGCCGATAACGGTATTGTAGTATTTAACACCCCTGGTGCTAATGCAAACGCAGTTAAAGAACTGGTATTAGCAGGATTGTTTATTGCTGCAAGAAATATCCCCGCCGGCATAAAATGGGCCGAGAGCCTTACCGAAAACGTAGCAAAGTCAGTAGAAAAGGGTAAGAGCCAGTTTGCAGGCAGTGAAATAAAAGGAAAAACCCTTGGCGTAGTTGGTCTTGGAGCCATAGGCGTAATGGTTGCAAACACTGCAAAAGATTTAGGGATGAACGTTATTGGCTATGATCCTTATCTGTGTTTAAACGCAGCCCACCAGTTATATCCTTCAATCAAGGTTGTTTCAGAGTTAAAGGAACTACTTCCTACATGTGATTATATTACTATACATGTCCCAGCAATGGAATCAACCAATAATATGTTTAATAAAGAAGTATTTGACACAATGAAAGATGGAGCAGTTCTTCTAAACTTCTCAAGGGACAAACTTGTTGAAGAAGATGCCTTAATTGCCGCTTTGGATGCAGGAAAGTTAAAGAAATACATTACAGACTTTCCAACCGATACAGTTCTCAAAAAGGACGGTGTTATAGCTATTCCTCATCTTGGAGCTTCAACAGCAGAAGCCGAAGATAACTGTGCAACTATGGCTGTAAACCAACTTATGGACTACATAGAAAATGGGAACATCGTAAACTCAGTTAATTTTCCAACAGTTAACATGGGACCTGTTAACGGAGATACCCGAATTGCAATACTTACTAAAGGTGAGCCAAATCCAGTAAAACTAGCAGCAGCAATGTTTACAAACTTAAAAATCAACGCTATAGCTGGAGGCACAAAAGGAGCTTATGGTTATGCATTAATCTCCACCTCGGACATGGTAACTTCAGTACCTCAAGTAGATGAGGTAATAAAAGTTAGAGTAATTCAAGATTTATAAAAGCTTTGTGATTTCGACCCAGAACCCTGTGGTTTAGGCCCAGGGCTTTGTGATTTCGACCCGGAACCCTGTGGTTTATCACAAAGTAGCAATCTAGGGAAAGTCTGGGATAAATTTTTATCCCAAACAGCCTAAAACCCTTAAAAGTGTGATAAAAAATCCGAATAATATGACAAAAATAGAAATAAATGTAATAAAAATGTAGATAATTATCCCAATTCAAAGTAAAATGTTTGATTTGGGATAATTTTTTATCCCAAAAAACCGGGGAAGTAGAGCTTTGTGATAAATCTAAACTGCACACCTTTAGCAAAATTACATTGAATCTACATTTTCTTATTATTAATTTTATATGTGATGAAAAAAATTAACACTTCAACGTACATGGCCACAACCATCATAATTCCCGGTACTTTATAACCAATTCCCACAAAGACAAATGCCAAAATTGTAAAAATAAATATTGAAGCTGAAGCCACAACACTATATGCTGCTCTTAATACCTGTATATTTCTCTCATCATTTTGTTCTATTTCTTTTTTCTTTAATTTTTCTGCTGTGATAGTTTTCATTTTTATAATGCTTATTATCCCAATTACGATAAAAGCTGTTCCTAAACCGCTAAACATTCCCGATAGCATCATTAGGTTATGTTGTTCTTCAGATATAATATTGGAAAACACAATTCCAAATACCAGGGAAACTACTCCCACCACCATTAAAATTAAAACTTTAATTTTATCATTCTTTACATTTTTACATAACATTTCCTATTCCTCCTCATAAATAAATATTTCTTCAATTGTCTTACCGAAATACTTAGCGATCTTGAATGCAAGTAGTATAGAAGGGTTGTATTTTCCGTTCTCCAGACTACTAATAGTCTGTCTTGAAACCTCAAGTGCCATTGCCAATTCTTCTTGCTTAATTCCTCTTTCGCTTCGTATTTCTTCCAATCTATTTTTCATAATAAAAACCTCTTCCGCCCCCTCATATATTATATGTAAAGTTAACTTTACATATAATATATGCCTTATTAGAGAATATGTCAAGCTCACTTTACATTTTTTTATAAAATTTTTTCAATAAAAAAAGTTCCGCCTAAGCATAATATCTCTGCCAAAGCGAAACCTTATTTTTATTTTAATAGTCGTCTTACCGAGACGATTTGTTGTATTCCTACACCACTTACGGTTATTCCTGCTCTTTCGTTATAGGCATGAACAATCTTTCCTCCACCTATGTATATACCAACATGTCCGTTATAGCACACCAAGTCTCCCGGGCTTGCCTCACTTAGAGAAACAGATACACCATAATTCCTCATTACATCTGCGTCATGACATAGGGGAATTCCAAAGTGATCATATACAGATTGTACGAAACCCGAACAATCTGCTCCATTGGTCAAGCTCGTTCCTCCATAAACATATGGATTACCTACAAACTGCAACGCATAATTTGCAATCTTACTCCCGGAACCTTTGTAAGTAACGCCAGCTTCTGCCGATCCAATTACCTTAGTTCCCTTCAATCGAACTTCAGTAACCGGTTTCTTTACAACGATTTCCTTCTGAATATCCTTATCAACAATTTCACCATTTTCTTTAACTACCTGTGCTGATACCTTCTTAGAGCCCTTCTCCCCTTCATTCTTTACTTCTGTCATGCCTTTAAGTAGCTTAGAGGTTTTTTTATACTCTATATCAAATTTTACAGCCTTTGTACTAGTAATTACTTCCGTTGTTGTAACGGTTACGAAAGGTTTAACCTCATAAAGATTAATAATATCCCCTATATGTATCATTTCTAGGTTTTTCCCTTTGTTCATATCCAAAAGTTCATCTAAGGTAAAACCATTTTTTACTGCTATATCCCAAAGGCTATCGCCTTTTTTCACTTTATAAGTCTTAGGTTCTTTAGTGCCTAGCAAAATATATTCAATGGCGTCAACAACGGGTAATATATTTAGAGTCTCCTCATCTTCCTGACAACTTCTGTATGATACAGCCATGGCCGGTTCAAGTTCTACAGATACAACATCTGAGTTTTCCGTTAGATAACTTTTCTTTATACCTTCTATAACAGCCTTTGCATTTTCCTCAGAGCTAAGAGCAACTATATCTTTGCCCCCAATGGTTACTACCCAACGCTCACTATCAGCAAATACATCTTCTCTGCTATTTTTATAAATAGTAACAATAAGCACTATTGAAATCAATAGAATAAAAATTCCAAAGATAACCTTTAATAAATGATTGTTTAATATTTTGTTCATCGATCCACCTACCTAAATATTCTTCTAACTGCCAAAATAGTATCGTACCTGGCATTAGTAATACAGATACCTTTAGATGGATTAAATGCATGAACGATTTTCCCATTTCCTATGTATATCGCTGCATGTCCAGGATAAATAACTATATCTCCTGGCATAGCCTTGCTATATGAAACCCCTTTACCGTAATATCTCTGTGCTGTAGCCGAATGAGGCAAATCAACTCCAAATTTATCATAAACAGCCAGTACAAAGCCTGAACAATCTGCTCCCCTTGATAAACTTGTTCCTCCATATCTATATGGATTACCTACGAATTTCTTTGCAAATTTGGCTACATCTTCGCCTTTAGCGAAACTAAATGTAGAACCTTTTTTACCCTCTACATCACCGGTTCCCTTTAAGATTACCCTGGTTTTTGGTTTTTCTGAAAGTTTACTCGAAATCTGTGATTTAGAAATGATTTCCCCATTGTTCTTAGTCACCTGGTTTACCACAGCTATTTTTCCATTTTCCCCACTTACAGCGACCTTCGTCTTACCGATTTCTAAGTTGTCAGTCCTTTTATAGACAGTCTTATATTCAACCGGTTTATAAGTAGTTATGTTCTCAACAGTTGTTACATTTAAAAACGGTGTGACGCTATATTGCACAATCTTTTCACTGCTTTTATAGTCGTCGATTTCCTCTGAAGCTGATGAGTCCATAGAAATTCCTGCAATATCACCTTTTTTAGAGATATATACCTGGCATTCCTTACGCCCTAAACAAATATACTCTATTGCTTCTTTTACTCTAGATAATTCAATGTGGTCTTGGTATCTTTTTTCTATAATTTTAACTTCCTTATCAAAGGCAACGTTAACTACCTTTGATTTCTTCGATAGGTAATAATTCTTTATCCCCTTTATTACCTTTTTTGCTGATTCTTCTGAATCAACGTATAAAATTTCTTCATCTCCAATAGTTAATGCCCACATGGATTGCACCTTTGCGTCCTCTGCACCATACGCATATGATGGTTTTAATAAAGGAATCAAAGACAAAATCATAGTGGAAATTATTAAAACTGAGGCAGTTGTTTCTAACACCCTTTTGATTTTAGTATTGACTACTTTCTCAAATAATTTGGTCATAATACTATCTTCCTTTTCATGTTTTTTTCAATTGTCTCACAACAAATATGATAAAGGAAGGGTTCCCTCATGTCAACAAATGTGGGTATTTTTCACAAAATCTTCATAAAAGAAAAATGGCATAAACCTTTAAATTCTAAGGTTTATGCCGATATTTAATACTATTTATCAGTTTGTTATTGAAGCTCTTTTCGTGACATATATTTCTTGATAATTACATATACTACCACATAAAAGGCTGCCGAAACAATCAACCCTGCAAAAATGTCTAGCACCGAATGTTGTTTAACAAAAACAGTAGAAATACTAATAATAATTCCCAGTAAAACTAAAATCGTTTTTACAAATCTGCCCTTTATTCGTTTTGTATTCAAAACACCAAATACACCTGCACATGAGCCCACAACATGAATACTTGGTATAACATTTGTATTTGTATCAGCCGCATAAATCATTTTAACCATGGCAGTAAAAACATTATCTCTTGCAAAAACTTCAGGTCGCAAATCCTGACCATTAGGAAATACAGCACAGAATATAATGCTAAAAGTAAAACTCAAAGCAATAAAGTACATATATAGTTTAAACGATGAAACATCCTTTAACATAAGAAATATACCGATTGCAACCATGTATGGGTACCACATCCAATAGAAAACAATAAACCTTTCATCAAAAGGAATATAGTCATCTAAGAAACAATACGAAACCCAATACTCTGCAGTATCCGGTACATACCTCTCCACTAAAAAAAACATAATCAGATATAATGGGACATACAAAACCAAGAACAAATATCCGTACTTTTTTTTGTTTTTCTTTTCTGTCATTATCCTCTAGTCTTCCTTTAACACTAAATTAATTGCATTATGAATATTCTCAACCTCTATAACTTCTTCTCCTCGCTGATATTCTCCATCTAAAGTCCACGGCATTTCTGGATCAGCAGTTATTTTAACCTCATGAGTACTGAAGAAAGATAACATTGGCGAATCATATTTCTGTTCTTTTAGTGCAAATAATATCTGATTTAATTCAATTAAATTGTCTGGGGCTTTAATTAAAAGAACCTCAAAAACACCATCACTCATATCTACAAGGGTGGGGTCCAAAGTTAGAATTCCTCCAACAGAAGTAGAATTGCTTACTGCTCCGAATAAATAACTTCCCCCATAGACTCCCTTTTCTGTTTCGATTCTGAGTTTTTCTGGCTTTATATTAGGTATATCTTTGATACCCTCTAAAATATAAGCTAGATGTCCAAGAGCATTTTTTATTGACTGTGGAGCTTCATATGAGGCTCTTGTAAAGGCTCCAAATGAAGCTACATATGAAAAATATCTTCCGTTAAAGCTTCCCACATCTATTGCTTTAGGCTTTCCATTTATAATATCTTCTGTTGCCTTCAGTATGTTCTTAGAAATATTTAAACTACTAGCAAAATCATTAGTGCTACCAGCAGGAATATATCCTATGGCAGTATTTTTACCCGATTCGATTACCCCGGAAATAACTTCATTAAAAGTCCCATCTCCGCCAATTGCAACAATTAGATCTACTCTATCTGCATATTCCCTAGCAATCTTTGTTCCATCTCCACGACCCGAAGTAGTAAATACCATGGGTTCGTAAGAAGCCTTGCAAAACAAATCTATTATACCAGCAAAATGTTTGTTGGCTTGTTTTGTCCCCGCACAAGGATTCAATATAATTAATACCTTTTTCATCTCCAAATACCTCTATATATCTTTTACTAAAATGGCGTGTCCCTCAGTCTATAGTGGCCTGAAATCTTCATACCATCTGATGCAAAAATCCTATCCTCTTCAGCTGCAGGATCTTTCCCGTGCTGAATAATATAAGGATAACCAAATAAATTTCTTAAGTCTGATACAATAGCCACATGACTTGATTCAAACGTTACGATGTCACCTGGTTGCCACTGAAGCAGATTTGTAACATCATTAGTAAGAACCTCAGCATTTCTTTCAAAAAAAACTTCTAACCTTGGTACCAATCTAAAATCAATATTTGGGTCTGGAATAGATATAACATTTTTGTAAGCATCTAAATTATCCGCTACATCTCTATCCATTAAATCTTTTATTATAACATCGGCACCTAGCATCCCCTTCCACACAACATCTGTACATACACCAAGGTTATCTGGAGGATAACCACCATTAAAATAAGTATCTACATAAGTCAAGTCACTGTGGATATAGTCACGTGCTGCCATCATAATTTTCATTCCTGCTTCAAATTGCCGCCTAGTAACAGGCCCTGTTTCCTCAGAAGAATTACTATTCAGGGCAAAAAACACCCCACTACCAATTACACACACTAACAGTATAAAAAAAACAAAAAATCTAGGCTTTGCTCTATATCTTCTTTTGCGTCTACTGTTACGTTTTGCCATTTCTAGTTCTCCTCAGCTAACTCAATTAGTTTATCTAACAATTCAGGATAAGCAACTCCCATACCCTTTACCATATTAGGATATCTACTATGGGTTGTAAATCCAGGGATAGTGTTGACTTCATTGAAGACAATTTCCTTATTTGGTGTAAGAAATAAATCAACCCTGGCAAAACCTCTGCAGCCTAAAGCTTTATATATTTGTCCAGACATTTCTCTAACCTTTTCTGATATTTCATCATCTATTCTAGCCGGCAAGTGTATCTTAGATTTAGTCTGTGTATACTTTTCATCATAGTCAAACCAATCAACAAATAATTCTATCTCATCTACAGGACTAATTGATAAATTATCATTTCCAAATATAGCACAGCCTACCTCAAATCCTTCAATATTTTCTTCACATATGACCTCATCATCAAATTTAAATGCCTCTGCAATTGCTTGAGGAAGCTCCTCTCTATTATGAACCTTAGTAATTCCAAAAGATGACCCTGCTTTAACCGGCTTTACATAAATAGGGAAACCTAAAGCCTCAATTTCCTTCATAAAAGCTTCTTTATCATCAAATTTTGTTGCAGCAAAGGATTTTGGAACTCTTATCCCAGCATCTTCAGCCAACTTATGGGCAATATTCTTATCCATACATATTGCCGAAGAAGTCATATCACACCCAACAATTGGGATTCCCGCAAGTTCAAGAAGCCCTTGAATTGTACCGTCTTCCCCATTTTTACCATGAAGAACCGGGAAAGCCATATCGATTGGAATAAGATATGTTCTTTCCTTGGCAAAAACTGTAATCCCCTTCTGGTTTCTGCTTGGAGAAATAATTGCTTCAAGAGTTGACTCATCCTCCATCCAGGTATTATCCAAAATCTTAGATGGATTTCCTTGATATAAATACCAAACACCTTGGTTGGAAATCCCTATAGTATAGATATCATATTTTTTATAATCTAAATTTGTAATAACAGAATGAGCTGATTGTAGAGAAACCCCATACTCACTTGAACAACCTCCAAAAATAACTGCAATCCTTTTCTTATTATTATTCATACTCCTACCTCTTTACATTTCCTCTCTAATCTCTTCATAATTTACTTCATAACCTATTTCACATTCATTATCATATAAATGAACTTCTTTTACAAGCTCACCGGTTTCTTTCTTATAATCCTGTTTTACCAAACTACAACGTCTATAAACGCCTTCACCTCTTCTAAAGTAATAACCATCCTTTGCAATTACTTTAATATCATTCTCAGATTCCACGTCACAGTAAAGAGATACTTGCATACATTGATCATCAAAATCAATAATTATCTGGTATGTTTTATCAGTTTCATTTTTTACCTGTAAGTCCAGCCAGCCCTCACTTACTGTTGCGTCAGTTCCTTCTGGGACACCATCTTCAGGATAAGGAAAATCCATTTTACCATGACCATGTCTTTCTATGATTTTTAAATCACCATGCAAAAATACCCAGAACAATATATTTGAAAGCTGACAAATACCACCACCTTTATCTGCTACTAATTTATCGTCCATATCAATTAATCCATCTTTATATTTTCCATGCTTCTCAGCGTTTTTTACGAGAAAGTTAAATGAATATATCTCCCCCGGCTTTATTATAAGGCCATTCATAGTCTTTGAGGCTAATTTAAGATTATGGACTTTATTATACTGATAAATTATATCCATTCCAGTATTAGGATTTATCAATGTGGTTTTGTCCGAAAAAATAAGGTTGTCCAATTTTTTTTCTATAATAGTCTTTGAATACTTGTTTTTATCTAATAACATTTTTAGGTGGACACAGAATATTCTCTGTTTTCTCCTAAGTGGTAACAAAAATGGAAATATTTCGGTCAATCTCTTTCGTCTCATCTATCAGTTTCCTTTCTTTTTCGCTTATCTAATTCTAAAGTCTACCCCTAAGCCTTCTGCAATCTTTCTACAACTTTCTAAATCTTCGCTAGATATTACATTTACGATTGACATAGTTACTTCAGGTACATACTTTTTAATATTCTTAGTAAAATCTATAATTGCAGGTAAAGCTGCTTCACCATATATCGGGTGACATAATTTATTATACTTTTCTTTAGTCGGAGCATTTAAGCTTATTGAAATTGCATCAATAACACCCTCTAGCATAGGAGCCGTATTTTTCTTGTGTATCAAATCCGATAATCCATTAGTATTTACTCTGACCCTTTTAAAATAATTCTCCTTAATGAATGTAGCTATTTCTATTACATCATCAATTCTTACAAGAGGTTCACCATAACCACAAAAAACAATTTCATCATATGGAGATAAATCCATATTTCTAATCATTTCTTTAACCTCATCACTGCTTGGCTCCCTTTTAAGCCAAAGGGAGTCAGCACCCCCTAAGGTGCTGGTCATATCCCTAATACAAAACTCACATTTACATGGACATCTATTAGTTATATTTACATAAAGACTACTGCCATACTCATATAAAACGCCACCTATGTAATCATTCATTTTGTCGACTCCCCCTTTTTTACATTAATTAAATATTATAGCATATTTAATCATATTAATCAAAATGCAAATTACAATTGCAGTTAAAGTTGGGATTCCTAAAGCAGCTAATGCCCATTTTAGACTTCCCGTTTCCTTTTTTATAGTTAAAAATGTAGTAGAACAAGGCCAATGTAAAAGTGAAAAAGTTATAAAAGATAGTGCAACCCATATATCCCATCCATTAGCAACTAATAAATTTTCCATTAGTGATAATTCACTTACTTCTAGTATTGCACCTTTAGACAAATACGACATTATTATAATTGGCACCACTATTTCATTAGCAGGCCATCCAAGTATAAATGCCAATAATATCACACCATCTAAGCCTAATAACGCTGCAAAAGGATCAAGAAATTGAGAACAAATTTCTATCAAGGAATTACCGGATACCGTAATATTTGCCATTACCCATATTATAAGGCCTGCCGGTGCCGCCACAGTTACAGCTCTTCCCAGTACAAATAAAGTCCTATCTAAAAGTGATCTTACTATTACCTTACCAATCTGAGGTTTCCTAAAAGGTGGTAACTCTAAAGTAAATGATGAAGGCATTCCTTTAAGTATAGTTTTTGATAAAATTTTTGATATTATTAGTGTTATCATTATTCCAAATACTATAATCGCTGTCAAAAATGCAGCTGACACAATTGCATGATACTTTTCCCCAACACTTCCTATAAAAAAAATGCTTATCATACATATTATTCCTGGGAACCTACCATTGCAAGGCACAAAAGTATTAGTCAGCATTGCGATAAGTCTCTCCCTGCCCGAATCAATTATTCTGCAACCTATTATAGCAGAGGCATTACAACCAAACCCCATGCACATTGTAAGTGCCTGTTTTCCGCATGCATTACATTTTTTGAAACACTTATCTAAGTTAAAAGATACTCTCGGCAAAAATCCCAAATCTTCTAAAAGTGTAAATAACGGAAAAAAAATTGCCATAGGTGGAAACATTACGGAAACTACCCACGCAAGAACTTTGTAAACCCCATGAGCTAACAGATCACAAACAATAGTTGGAAGGCCTAAAAACGCAAGCCCATTATAAAGGGGATCTTCCACTCCGAACAAAAAATATCCTATAAAATCCGAAATATAATTGGCCCCGCTAATAGTAATCCAAAATATCCCCAATAGCATAAGGATCATTATTGGTATTCCTGTAATCCTGCTTGTAAGAACCTTATCAATTTTCTTTGTCTTATCTTGGCCAAAATCAGTAACAGTTATTACATCTCTACATATACATTCAGCAGTTTCAATAACCTTAGTTACTAATATATCCTCTAACGCCTCGTTATCAATACCCTGCTCTAATAAATAACCCTCTGCTTTTTTCATGGCATAACAGATTTCTTCTTTATCAAGTATATCGAAATTTAAATATTTTCCTATAGAATCAAGCATGCTGCAATCTCCTGTAAGAAGCTTAGTTGCAAGCCATCTTGTATTCAAAGTTTTAGTCCAAGGTTCATCAGTTTTCTCTATAGTTTCTTTAATTATATTTATTGCACCTTCAACCTTATCTCCGTAAAAAATCCTGCTGTTTTCTTGAATAATTCTCTTGTTCTTTATTTGACATGCCTCATTTAAAAGTTTTCCTATGCCATGGCCTACCCTTGCCGTAGTCCCTACTACAGGAATACCCAAATTCTCTGACAAGCGCTTTAAGTTAATTGATATGTTTTTTTCCTTTGCTTGATCTAAGAGGTTTACACACACCACCACATTACTGGTTATCTCCATAATCTGGAGCACCAAATTCATATTCCTCTCTAGACATGTTCCATCACATACTACGATTACCCCGTCGACATTGCCAAAACAAATCATATCCCTTGCCACTACTTCATCTTCAGAGTGTGCAAATAAAGAATAACATCCGGGAACATCAACTAGTACGATCCCCTGATTTCCATATTTACAATATCCTTTTGCATTTGTAACTGTCTTTCCCGCCCAGTTTCCAGTATGCTGTTTCAACCCTGTAATATTATTAAATATTGTACTTTTCCCTACATTAGGGTTACCTGCAAGGGCGATTATCAATTCATCTCTCTGCTCTTGCTCTATGATTACTGTTTCTGACTCTTCTTCTCTTAGGGCAATCGTTGCGCCTTTAATTTCAAAAGCTAAAGGATCTCCAAAAGGGCTCCTGGCTACACATTCAACGCCAGTTCCTTCAACAAGACCTAAATCCTGCAATCTTCTTCTAATTGAACCTTTGCATGTAAGACCAATAACCTTGCCCTTGTCTCCCACCTGCAAATCGGCAAGACTTACTTCTTTATTCATTCTATTAATACTCCTTTGCAAAAAAATTTTTTGCCATAAGTAGTATATGAAAATATCAAAGTTGTGGTTACAAGTCTATGTAAGCTTCTTTTTTCGGCAGATAAATATGCATAAAAAAACCCAAACCCTTAAAGGTCTAGGTTTTCCGTATCTTTCCATACTTTATTAAATACTATTCCGAGGCATAAAACCCATGCGAGAAAATAAAACCAAAATAAAAGTGCTACTATAGAAGCTAATGATCCATAAATTATATCGTAATTTGTTGCATAATTAGTATAATTCGAATAAAAAATCGTAACTATCAACATACCAACCGATGCAAAAATGCTTCCCGGAACTATTTGTTTAAAGGTTACTTTTTCTGTAGGTAAAACATAATAGTTATAAGATACCATGAAAAAATACAACAGCATCGCAATAGGCCACCTCAAGTAAGTCCACAGTGTATCTAATTCTGATCCCTCCATAACAGCCCCAAAAATTATCTTGACAATAAGTTCACCATATACAAAGATAATTAAAGCAAAAGCCAAGGTAAATAGAGTAATAGCAATGGTTTTCACAGCCCTTATTCTCTCCCTAATATAGCCTTTACCTGTTGATTTGCCATCAGTAAAAGTATAATTTGTTATCCTCATCACGGAAAATTGTGCTCTAGAAGCAGACCATAATGCAAGTATTATAAAAAATACATTACTAGCTCCTACGGGACTATAACTTAACAAATCTTTTAATATAGCAGTCATATCCGAAGATACATATGCGTCTATCCATTCTTCCATAAAATCAAGAGAAACATCAAATAGGCCTAGTAACTGGGATAATACAATGATCATGGGTACTAGAGACAAGAGAAAATAAAATGCCACCTGTGCTGCAAACCCCTGATAATAAGGATCTTTGAATTGTTTAATACCCAAGAGCACCATTTGCGGAAATCTCTTATTCATATACAATTAAATCCTTTCCTTAAGTAATTTTTCTAATTCTTTTAATGCAACAGCTCTGTGACTTATCTGATTTTTCTCTTCTGGTAATAGTTGAGCAAACGTTCTTCCATATCCATCCGGTACAAAAAGTGGATCATACCCAAAGCCATTTCCTCCCGTAGGTTCGGCAATTATATGTCCCTGACACTCTCCTCTAGCTACTAATGTTTCTCCATCGGGAAAAACCATAGTAATAACTGATACAAATTTCCCACGTCTTTCTTTATAAGGTACTCCCTCTAAAAGTGTCAGTAATTTATCGTTATTTTTCTTATCGCTGCAATCCTCGCCTGCAAATCTTGCAGAATAAACTCCAGGAGCGCCGCCCAGATAGTCAACCATCAGCCCAGAGTCATCAGCAATAGTGATTCTTCCACTTATTTTCATAATCTCATTTGCTTTTTTAAATGAATTTTCTTCAAAAGTAACACCATCTTCCTCTATTTCAATCTTTGGAAGTCCAGCATCATCCCTGGAAATGATATTCATCCCGAATTGTTTTGTTATAGCCTCTAACTCTGCAATCTTGTGCTTATTTCTCGAAGCCGCAATAATTGTTTCCATATCTTATACCTCTTATATCCAATTATAGTTAATATAATTATCTATTATACAATTTTATAAAATTGTTCCTGTTATTTTCTTTTGTTCTTCATGAAGGTCTTTGCATCCTTTTTCAGCTAAAGCCAGAAGTTGGTTTAATTCTTCACGTGAAAAAGGAGCTTCTTCTCCGGTTCCCTGTATTTCTATATATTCTCCCTTATCAGTCATTACCACGTTCATATCGACCTTTGCATTAGAATCTTCACTATACTGCAAGTCAAGGATTTTTTCTCCTTCACATATTCCTACACTTATAGCAGAGACGAAACTATTTACAGGGATTGTATCTATTTTACCTTCTGCTACCATCCATTTCATTGCATCTACCATTGCAACAAAAGCACCTGTTATGGAAGCTGTTCTTGTTCCTCCATCTGCTTGAATAACATCGCAATCAATCCAGATAGTTCTTTCGCCTAGCTTTTCCATATCCACAACAGAGCGAAGCGATCTTCCTATAAGTCTTTGGATTTCCATAGATCTTCCATCTATTTTACCCTTTACTGAATCTCGTTTTTTTCTTGTCCCCGTAGAACCCGGAAGCATTCCATACTCAGCAGTAATCCATCCCTGCCCTGTGCCTGCTAAATGTCTCGCCGTTGATTCTTCAACCGTAGCAGTGCAAATTACTTTAGTGTTTCCCATCTCAATAAGTACTGACCCTTGAGGGCTCATCAAGTAATTATTAGTTATTTTAACAGGCCTTATTTCATTATTATTTCTTCCTTCTCTCGCCATTATTATTCTTCCCTTCAAACTTAATACGCAATTTTTTTTATATTATAATACAAAATACCCTTTTATACATCCTCTAAACTAAAATAAAGCCTTAATTCCAATGGCAATTAGTATGATGCCTCCGAAAATCTCTGCTTTACTCTCGAAAAGATTTCCAAACTTCTTGCCAATTACAATGGCTGCTGTTACAAGAATCGCCGTTACAATTGAGATTATACTTACAGCCGGTATTACATTTACACGGATCGCACAAAATCCAACCCCTACTGCAAACGCATCAATACTAGTTGCTATTCCCTGAAAAAAAAGAATGCTTAAGTTGATTTTTTTTTCACCACAATCTCCACTATTGTTACAAAAGCTATCTTTTATCATTTTAGCACCTATAATAAATAAGATTGTAAAAATTATAAACCCTCCATAAGTAGTTATCACATCTGCAAAGATATTTCCTGCATAATAACCGAATAGCGGCATTATGCCTTGAAAAACTCCAAAGAAAAGGGGCATGAGTATGTAATGTCTAGCCCCTAAATTTTTATAAACCATTCCATTTGTCATTGAGACCGCAACCGCATCCATGGCCAGGCCTACTGCTAAAACCGTAATTTCAATTAAACCCATATATCTGTCCTTTTTTTTAATATAAATATGGTGTATTATATCATATTTTTAAACATATTCCAACATTTGTGCTATAATAACCAAGATACAAGGAGGTAATTTATGAAAATTGTAATTTTAGATGGATATTCAATTAATCCCGGAGATTTATCCTGGGATTCACTAGAAGAATTTGGCCAGGTACAATGTTATGACAGAACACCTGACCATCAAACTATAAGCAATATCGGAGATTCAGATGTTATTTTTGTCAGCAAAGTAAAAATTACCGAAGCTGTTATGGAAGCATGTCCAAATTTAAAATTTATAGGTGTAACGGCAACTGGGTATGATAATATCGATTTAGATGCCGCAAAAAAGCATAATATCACAGTTTCCAATGTACCAGCTTACTCTACTGACGCAGTAGCACAACACACTTTTGCACTTATTTTAGAATTAACCAATAGTGTAGGTAAATATAGCGAGTCAGTTCATAGAGGCAAATGGTATGAAAGCCCAGATTTTACTTTTGTAGAAAATCCTCTAATAAATCTTACCGGAAAAAGCTTAGGCATTATAGGTTATGGAAATATTGGTAAAAAGGTTGCCACTATTGCTAAAGCCTTCGGCATGAATGTAAACATTTACAGCAGAGACAAAGCCAAAACTATAACCTCAGATATTCTTACACTTCATTGCCCTGCAACAGAAGAGAATACTGGTTTTATAAATAAAGATTTTATTAGAGGGATGAAGGACGGTGCAATACTAATTAATACAGCGCGAGGTGCACTAGTAAATGAGTATGATTTATCTGAAGCATTAAAATCAGGGAAACTCTCAGCTGCTGCTATTGATGTAATTTCAAAAGAACCTCCTGTTTACCACAATCCATTAATTGGACTGAAAAATTGCATTATCACACCACATATTGCCTGGACTCCAAGGGAAACAAGATCAGATGTGATAAAAATCTGTAGAGATAATTTAAAAGCTTATTTAGATGGTAATCCAATAAATAAAATTATATAATCAAAGGCTGTCTCTTTTTTGGGGACAGCTTTTTTTAAGACAATATATCCTTTTTATATATACCATTCTTCTTGTAAAAATTAAATTCTTGATTATAATTACATGTTGCTAAAAAAACATCTGTTATTTCTATGTTTTGTTTTTTTAATTCTTTAATAAGCAAGTCTTTGTTTATACCTATATTCTCCATATTTTTATACATTATTTTTCCATCTAGGATTATATTTGAAGGCATTATATCTTGTTGTGTTACCAGATTCATGTCCTTAGGTGTCAATGGTTTTTCTTGGCTCTTGGGTAAAATACTTATGTTTCCATTGGGTTCCATTATAGCAGTATCAATTTCTCTTGGATCAAAATAGCCCTGATTCCTGCACTGGATTTGAAACTCATTAATATCAAGCCTTGCCTTTGAAAATCCTTTATCATAAAACTTGCCACGTTCAATAAGGATTATAGGACTTCCCGTAATTATCCTCCTTAATACTGTCGACTTATCTGTTGCAATAGAAATCAGTAAAGTAGCTAACCCATATATTATTAATGCCACAAGTGGATCTTGCATATCATTCCAATCAGATATTGCCAGCTCTGCAGCTATTGAACCTATTGTTATTCCATTAACATAGTCAAACATACTAATTTGCGATACTTGCCTATAACCTATAACTCTTGCAATAATAAACAAAACAAATACAGATATACCTGCGGTAACCGCTATTTTTAAAAAATCCATGTTTCTTTGCTCCTTCCAAAATAAAAACTATTATTATTTTAACCAGATTTTTATTTTATTTCTCGGAAACAAATGGTATAATTGTTATTCACAATTATAAAAAGGAGACTAGACTACTTATGCTAACAGTTTTTATTAAAATAGCAGTTATTTTTAGCATTATCGCTATTGGATATATTGCCAACAAAACTAAAATCCTTCCATATGAATCAAATCAATATTTGGTCAAGCTTATGCTTGTAATTACCACACCTTTTATGATTTTATCATCTATATCATCTAAAACCTTAACCGATGAAACACTAAAACAAACGACCGAAGTAATTATAGGTTCATTAATTTTCTTTTTTGCAGCGGCTGCAGTTTCTTACGTAATCGTAAAATGCCTAAAATATGAACCTAAATGTGATCGTGGAATCCTCATGGTTGTTATTACCGGTGTAAATACAGGCTTCATGGGTTTTCCTATTACAAAAGCGATTTTCGGAGATGAGTACTTTTTCTTAATGGTAATTGAAAATATAGTACTTACAGTATATCTTTACTCTATAGCAGTTTTTCAAATGAATATTGGGAACGAAAAAAAGCAAAAACTAAGTTCAATTTTTAAACCCCTTGCAAATATGTGTACATTTGCAGCCATAATAGGAATTGTTCTACTCTTTACAGGAACAAAACTGCCGGAACCTATTTTAGACCTTGCAACTATGATGGGTGACGCGACTATACCTATATCAATGTTAGTAGTCGGTATTCAACTTGGGCAAAGTGATTTAAAGAAAATAATAAAAAATGGGAAACTAATATTTTGTTCATTATGCAACGTAATATTAATTCCCCTTTTGACATATTTAGTTGTAAACCCTTTATCAATTACAGATGCTACAAAAGTAATATTAGTCTTTGCAGCAGCTTTTCCTTCCGCAGTAGTAACAGTTGCGGTTGCCAGCAAAGAAGGCAAAAATGCCGGCCTAATGGCAGAAGGAGTTGCCCTTACAACATTATTCTCATTATTTACACTGCCTCTTTTTGCAATGTTTCTTTTGTCCCGCTATTGTTAAAGCAAGAACTACATCCTTGGCATGAGCTGCAATTCCCACTGCAGCCTTTGCCATTTTTTTTATCTTTATATATTTTTCTTATAATCAATAGAACAATTATTCCAAGCAAAAATCCCTTTCCAATATTGTTGATTATTAACGCAACCAAATATGCAAAACCTGTTTGATATCCAACTGCAAACAATGTCCACTTTATGCTATTCATTTCTTTTTTTATTGCCCCAATTGCCGCAAAGCACGGTGCGCAAAGAAGGTTAAACGCCATAAATGAATATGCTGCTAAAGGTGTAAAATGTAGTCCCAGACCTCCAACACCATATAACACACCTAATGATCCTACTATGTTCTCTTTTGCAATCAGCCCCATCAATGTTGCAACTGTTGCTTGCCAAGTTCCAAAGCCTAGAGGTTTAAAGATCACAGCAATGTATGTTCCCAAAGTTGCCAACAAACCCTTGCTCATATCACCAGTCATTACAAACTTTCCATCGACAAAACCAAAGTTTGACAAGAACCAAATTACTATTGTAGATAAAAGTATAATTGTACCTGCTTTCTTTATAAATGACCAGCCACGTTCCCACATGCTTCTAAAAAGGTTAGTAAGTGTAGGCATATGATAATTAGGCAGCTCCATTATAAAAGGTGAACCATCCCCAGCAAAAAGCTTAGTACTCTTTAAGAAAAGTCCTGAAACTAAAACTGCTCCAATTCCAAGGAAATAGCCGCTTGGTGCAACCCACCAAGCTCCATCAAAAATTGACGCCGCTATTAAAGCTATCATAGGAAGCTTAGCACTACATGGTATAAAGGTTGTAGTCATAATAGTCATTCTTCTATCATTTTGATCTTCAATTGTTCTTGATGCCATTATTCCAGGCACTCCACATCCGGTCCCAATTAACATAGGAATAAATGATTTCCCGGAAAGGCCAAACCTAGCGAAAATCTTATCTAGAATAAATGCTATTCTTGCCATATATCCGCTTCCCTCTAAGAAAGCTAGAAAGAAGAAAAGAACTAGCATCTGAGGTACAAATCCTATTACAGCTCCTACCCCTGCGATTATTCCATCAACAACCAACCCTATTAGCCAGCTTTCGGCATTTACACTTTCTAAGAAGCTAGTAGCACCATTAGTAATTATTTTTCCAAAGAGAACATCTTTTGTCCAATCGGTCAAAAAACTTCCAACAGTAGTTATAGATATAAAGTATATTAGAAACATTATAGCCGCAAAAATAGGTAGCCCTAGCCATTTGTGAGTCAATACCCTGTCTATTTTTTCAGATACAGAATCTTCTTCTCTTTCTTTATAGGTATAAACCTCACTAATTACCTTTGAAATATACTCGTATCGCTTCCCTATGCACTCTTCCTCATTTTCTTCCATATTAATACATGTATGTAAAATACGAGAATATCCTTTAAATTCTCCTTTTTTTAAAAACCCATTAGCTTCATTTATTGCAAGTTCTGCTGCCTCTAAGATCCCATCACCCTTAATAGCCGAAATAGCAATAGTTTTACATTCAAGCTCATGTGACAATAGTTTTAAATCCAATTTGTCACCCTTTTTCTCAATTATATCCATCATATTAACTGCAACAACTACAGGAATTTTAAGTTCTAAAAGCTGAGTAGTTAAATATAAATTTCTTTCTAGATTGGTACCATCAATTATGTTGAGAATTACATCCGGCTTTTCCTCTAATAGAAACTTCTTTGCAACTCTCTCTTCCAAAGTATATGGTGAAAGAGAATACACTCCAGGCAAATCTATAATCTCAACATCTTTTCGTCCTTTTAAAAAACCCGTCTTTTTTTCTACTGTTACCCCTGGCCAGTTTCCTACAAACTGATTAGAACCTGTAAGCCCATTAAACAAAGTAGTTTTTCCGCTGTTAGGATTACCTGCCAATGCAATTCTAATTTTCATATTTCACCTCACCCTCTTTTACGAAGATTCTATCCGCATCTGCTTTTCTAATTGTTAATAAATATCCTCTAATCGAAAACTCCATAGGGTCTCCTAGCGGTGCAACTTTTTTCAATTGAATCTTGGCACCCTTAGTTATTCCCATGTCCAAAAAACGTCTTCTTAGTGGACCAGTACCTAATATCCCATCGACAACTACTGTTTCCCCAACCTCTATATTTTTAAGTGTTTTCATTTTATCTGCCTCCTTATATCCATAAAGTTAGCAATAGCTAACTATTATTCTGTAAAACGGGTTAGTAACTACTAACCTTATTTATAAGTTAGCACACACTAACCTTCTTGTCAACACTTTTTTTCTATGTTATATTATAAATATAAAATATTATTATTGAAAGGAATCCCATTATGAAAATACAACAATCTGCAGAAGATTACTTCGAGACAATTTTCGTTTTAAAAAGTCGAATAGGAATGGTTCGCTCAATAGATATCGTCAACGAGCTTGGCTATTCTAAGCCAACTGTCAGTATTGCTATGAAGAAATTCAAAGAAAACGGTTACATAACCATGGACGAACATGGTTACATCGAATTAACTGATAAGGGACTTTCAATTGCAAAGGATACTTATGAAAAACACAATATAATAGCTAAAATACTAATGGGACTTGGCGTAAGCAAAAAAACTGCATACGAAGACGCATGCAGAATTGAACACCATATTAGTGACGAAAGCTTTTTATGTATGAAAAAGCATTATGATACTTTTGAAAACAAAAAGTAGTTGTATTTTTATAAATTATATTTTTTTGAAAGTATCCATTGAGACACTTTCATTATAAAAACTAAGACTCCAACATATAAAAAAATCTCCATCGATATTTCTGCTAGATAATTTACTCCAGCTTCAATAAACCAGGTTCCTATTTTTTTTATGAACAATACCACTAAAACAAATGCAGCCATAGATATAATAGCTATTATCCCTGTAATAATTATATTTCTCTTGATGTTTCCCATTATGTTCTTTACTAAAACTACCAACAAAACAGCTGCAGATAGCATAGATATAATTATGAGAGATTTTATTGCAATTAGTGCATATAATCCTATTATTGAGCCAGTACCATATCCATCTACAATTAGAGATGCTGCCTCAATCCTTCCAATTCCCCCTAGCCATAATGCTGAAGACTTGTTGGCGAAAAAAATTAAAATCCCCCCCATTAAGGCTCTAGAAAAAATAAAAACAGAAGATGAATATACTTTTGCAATAACCTCTTCCTTTGGTTGGATTGGTAATGTCATATAAATTGCAGCTTCATCGGAAGACAGGGTTTTCTCCAATATTCTAGTGATCTCAAGAACAGATGAAATAGCGAATATTAAAATCAAAAAAATCATTTCACGATTCTCAATATTAAAACCCAAAGCTATTTCTAAAACAACAATAGTAATAAACGTTGGTATAACACTATAATTAGCTTTGTTTTCTTTAAAAAGCCTGTTAAGATTATAATTTATTGCCTTCTCTAGCATCATCACTCACCCCTACCTGTAATAATAACACCTGACGTTCCATAAAAAGATACCTTAGCTTTTCCTTTTGTGACAGGACTTGCATAATCAAAAACAGGTTTAATAACGGTCTCACCTCTTTTGTTTATATATCCGTATTTTTCTCCATCAATTGTTATAGGCGCTAAACCTTCACTAAAATAGCACTCATCAATTCCCTCATAATATAACCCGGCTTCTGTTTCCACATCAATAGAAAAAACATCTGCTCCCTGTTCATTTATTGCTACAATCTTATCAGCATAGAATACAAGACACAGTCCTTCGCTAAATTTACAGCCTTTGCTGTATTTTGATATTGGAAATTTTATTTCTCCCTTATAATCCATATAACCAGCCTCTTCCCCTCTAACATATATGTATTTTTCGCCTGGATGACCAATATAATCATAGATTGGCTCTGCTATAACTTTATTTCTTACAGCATCTACAATTCCTTTCTTTCCATTTTTCTCTATAATATAAAAGCCCTCTTTTTTCATATCATAAATTTTATCATAATCACAAGCTAAAAATACGATATCACGATTTTCCCTAATAGCACCACCTTTATTCCCTTTTCTTGCCAAAGAGATTTGGTTGCTTAGTGGCTTTTCCCATTCAAAAGACTTTGACAGATACTTATACTCTTCTCTGATATGAGTAGTTTGAACTATACCAAGTATTATAAATATCCCTAAAAAAATCAGAATTCCTACTATGGATATTTTTACTCTACTTTTCCACATAATCTAACCCTTCTGTACCTTTCCTACTATAGATCAAATTTATAAGTTAATCTCTCATCACATTTCTTTAATAATAAATATGAAACAGCTGAATTAACAACTATATTAAGGAATTCTATAAGTAAAAGGCTTATATTATTTCTTAAAAAAAATCCGCATCCTAAATAATTCACACCAATCCATACACTAAATATCACGCTACCTATTAAAACAGACAAGTATACCGACATTCGATTTAGCTTTCCTATTCCCTTGCTATGAAAAAACAGATAAAGATTCATAGTAATCAAAGAAAAACAAGCATAAATAATGAAAAAAGTTATTGGCAGTAATGTAGCCAAAATTCCAATTTCCAGCTTTGATATACCTATAAAAACCAAGTCATACACTAAAGAGTTAATCCAGAAAAAACTATCTCCGGCTAATATAAAAATAGCTGGCAATATCCCTATAGTTATAATAATACATATAGTAAATAATATTGAGATTGTAATTACCTTCCCCAATATCAAGTCTTTACTAGAGATTGGTAGTGTCATATATAAATATGCCTCATCTCCGTCAAATCCGTCTGCAATAGCTCTGTACATTATTCCTATGCTTACAAATATCATCCAACATATAAAAAGCCATCCTAGTCCTTTTACAATACTAATAATCAAAGCCCAATAAATTACAAAAGGGAATTTTGTTTTTAACAACTTAATATTTATAGCTATTGATTTTTCAAGCATATCACACCACTCTTCCCTCTATATCTTACTGCCGTTACTCCATTACTAACGTCTTTTGCCATATCAAAAACAGGTTTTACTATCCAGTTCCCCTTATCATCTATATAGCCCTTTCTATCTCCGTCAAGACTGATTGATGCTACACCATTATGAAACTCAGTAAATATCTCCGATGAATTTCCTTTAGCAGTTCTTTTTTTGCTAAATAAAACCTTGAAGTTTTCATCCACGCAATCTATTCTATTATCATAATAAATAAATGCCTTTCCCTCACTAAAGCTACCTAATTCTGCTTCACTTGTTTTTTTAAAAACAAGATTATAATTTCTATCAATATAACCTAAATTTGTCGCCGCATATTTTCCCTGGAAAGTCTCAAGATCATAAATTTTGTTAGTCAACCCCTTCAGTACTTGGTCAGTTTCATCTACAAAATTTTTATCTAGGATAACATCTTTTTCACTATCAATACTCTCTCCTATATAATGACCGTTACCGTCTGGCCTTACACTATAGTAAGTTTTATCTAACTCCAGAATTTTTCCGGTTCTCATATTTATAACCTTTGTTTTCTTTCCGTAACTTTCAACCATATAATTGTCTTCATCAACCATAATTATGTTTTGACCAATTTCACCTTTAAAAACAACGTTTCCCCTTCTATCAATTACAGCTTCCTTACCTTCCCCTTGAAATTTAACCCATGCATAATCCCCATTAAACTCCTGAGCTTCATCATACTTTGCTTTTAAAAGCAAAGTGCCATCTAGATTCTTATATCCATATTTATTATTATCTTCGTAAATAAAAAGTCCTTTTCCACCGTATGAATAATAATTTCTATATTCTTTTATAGGTTTTCCTTTAAAGTCTATTACTGTAATATTATAATCTTCATCGTATTTATAAAATCCATCATCAAGATATTCAGATATACCGTAACTACATTGGCTTGTCAATGGAAACAGGAAATCCAGTTTATCAAGGATTTTTTTATCCTTTTCAAAAGTATCCCCTAGTATGTATCCACCGATTCCAAGGATTATGGATATCCCGATGAAGGCGCCAATTATAAACCTAATACTTCTCATCTATAAATAACCTCTTCATTGCATCTTCAAGGGAACTGCTATACATCCTTCGTATATAATCACAAGAACAATTTTCTATAAGTTCCCCTTTTTTTAGCACTATTACATCATCAAATAATCTTTCAATTTGGGATATTAAATGTGTAGCCACAACAATGGTACCCCTGGTATCAAAATTTTCTAATATAGTATCTAAGACTATGTCTCTTGCAGCTACATCAACTCCGCCTAAAGGCTCATCTAGCAAATAAAGTCTTGCACGTCTTGCCATTACCATACTAATCTGAACCTTTTCAACCATACCCTTAGACATTTCTCTAAAAGGTGTGTCCTGTCTGATTTCAAACTTTTTTAGCATATTAATGGCTCTACTTCTTTCAAAATCAACGAAAAATTCCTGATATAGTTCTATAATATTATTAGCACACTGGTTCATACTGTAACTATTTCGGTCAGGTAAGTATGAAACCATAGCCTTGCTCATTGCGCCCGGCCTTTCCCCATCTATTAGAACCTTGCCCTCATAAGAAGTATAAAGTCCCGCTAGTATTTTAATCAAAGTAGTTTTACCACTACCATTGGGACCAAGAAGCCCAATAATTTTACCTTTTGGAATTTTTAGATCAATACCCTTAAGTGCCTCAACTTCTCCAAATCTCTTTTCCAGATTCATTATTTCAACTATAGGCACACTGTTAAAACCTAATACATTACCTTCTTTAGTCATTTTAGCCAACCCTCTCTATAGCATCACCTTGAAAAAAACTTTTTATTTCTTCCTTGGAATACCCTAATGCCTTAATCTCCTCCATAAAGCGAAAAATTGTTTCTCTCGCCATATCCTCTCTAACCCTGTCAATTTTATTAATATCTTCCGTGACAAAACGCCCTGCTGTCCTATTACTTATCACAAGCCCTTCTCTCTCAAGTTCAGATAAGGCCCTCTGCATAGTGTTTGGATTCACACCGAATAAATCAGCAAGTTCTCGAACAGAGGGTATCCTTTCACCAACTCTCATCTCCCCTGAAACTATAGCCTGACTAATCTTTTTCATGATCTGCATATATATAGGTAAATTGTCACTAAAATTTTTATCCAATCTCTCCCCCTCCTCTTATTAGTTATTAGTTATTAGTTATAATTGTAATACTGTACTATTGTATGACTGTATTACTTTACTAATACAGTACCACATTTCCTGAAATTGTCAATACATAATAAAAAAAAGACAAAAAAATAGCGGCCCAAAAGCCGCTATAATTTTTAGTTATTTTTTACCAAGGTATGCTTCCTGTATTGACTTATCTTTAATAAGTACTTTTGCATCCCCTGATGCTGTGATTATTCCTTGCTCAAGGACATATGCCTTGTCTGCAATGGATAATGCTTTATAAGCATTTTGTTCTACCAGTAAAATGGTCTTTCCCATATCTTTGATTTCTAGAATTATATCAAAGATAGTATTTATCAAAAATGGTGCCAACCCTAATGAAGGTTCATCTAGCATTATGATGTCCGGAGAAGACATTAAACCTCTTCCCATAGCAAGCATTTGCTGTTCACCACCAGATAAAGTTCCGGCAATCTGTTTTTCTCTTTCTTTTAGCCTTGGAAACAACTGATACACTCTCTCAAAATCTGAAGCTATTCCCTTAGTATCATTTCTTAGATATGCGCCCATTTTTAAATTTTCAGCCACTGTTAAATTAGCAAAGATCACACGCCCCTCAGGCACTTGACATATGCCTGTTTTTACAACTTTATGAGGCTGTTTTGGAAGTGCCTCACCTTTATAAGAAATATCTCCTGAATATTTTACCATCCCACTTATCGCATTAAGCATAGATGACTTCCCAGCACCATTAGATCCAATAATTGTTACAATTTGTCCCTCATCTACATCGATATCAATACCTCTTAAGGCATTAATACCTCCATAGGAAACATGTAAGTCTTTTATATTAAGCATCTTCTTCGTCATCCTCCTTTCCAAGATAAGCCTCGATAACACGTTTGTCATCTTGTATCTCAGCAGGGGTACCTTCTGCTAAAGCTTTACCAAAGTTTAATACGAAAATCCTATCACATACACCCATAATTAAATCCATATGATGTTCTATGATTAAAACCGTCAAATCAAATTTATCTCTTATTTCCCTAATCAGTTCCATTAACTGAATAGTTTCCTCAGGATTCATACCAGCTGCAGGTTCGTCTAATAACAGAAGCTTTGGTGATAGAGCTAAAGCTCTGGCAATTTCCAGTTTTCTCTGCAATCCATAAGGAAGGTTTGATGCAACCATGTCCTTATAATCCCAAAGGCCCATTAACTTAAGCAATCCCTGGGTCCTTTCATGTAGCGCTACTTCTTGCTCCTTACACTTTCTAAAAAGAGGAAGTGGAATAAAGGATAATGGTCTTAGCACAGCATGGAAAGGATTATATGTTGCCATCATATGACACGCCGTCAACACATTATCATATGCTGATAACTTTTTAAACAGACGAATGTTTTGGAATGTTCTGGTGATTCCCATATTGGCAATCTCATATGGCTTCTTTCCAGCCAACACCTCATCAAAAAATTTCACTTCACCTTCAGTTAATTCGTATATACCTGTAATTAAATTAAATATAGTTGTCTTCCCGGCACCGTTAGGCCCGATTAGACCATATATTTCACCTTCTTTTATTTCAAAACTTACGTCACCTACTGCCGTAAGACCGCCAAACTGCTTCGTTACATGATCAAGAGCTAATACTGTCTGCTTGCTGTTCACTAGCGCCACCTCCTTTGCCCTTGTTAAACATCTTTTTTAACCACCTAAAGTTGATTTCCTTACCGCCCATGATACCTTGCGGTCTTGCTACCATAATCAAGATTACTGCAGCTCCATAAACTACAAGACGCCACTGAGCAAAGGTTCTAAATACCTCTGGCAAGAAGGTTAAGATTGTTGCACCTACTACACTTCCTGTGATGCTTCCTAATCCTCCGAAAATTACTATAATTGTCATCTCTGTCGATTTTATCAATTGGAACATTAATGGCTGCAAATATCCTAAATAGTGAGCTAAAAGTCCACCGCCGATACCAGCATACAACGAACTTATTGCAAAGGACATAGTCTTATACTTAAATACATTAATACCAATTGCCTCTGATGCTAATTCCTCTTCTCGAATTGCAATCATATTTCTACCATGTCTTGATTTGATTAGATAAGCCATAGCGATTATAGCTATCACATTAAATATTAGAACAATGATTAAATACATATTAGAATCATAAGTTCTGATTCCAGGAAGTCCTCTAGAACCTCCAAAGAACTGAATATTATCTAATAATAAACGTATAGCCTCTCCAAAACCTAAAGTCGCAATACAGAAATAGTCACCTTTTAAATTTAAGGTTAGCTTACCAATAAGCAAACTAAACACTACTGCCACTAGTCCTCCAATAAGTAAGGCAATTACTAGTGGAACACCTCTCATAGTAAGCATTGCTGACGTATATGCGCCAATTGCCATAAAGCCGGCATGACCAAATGAGAATAATCCCGTAAAACCTGTAAGCAAGGATAGACCTAATACTGTAAGTAAATTAATTCCAGTTAAAATTATTATACCTGATAAATAGTACCAACTAAACATAAGCCCACCTCCTACGCCTTATCCTCAGTTGTTTTGCCCATAAGACCAGTAGGTTTAACAACTAATACGACAATCAATAACGTAAAGGCTATCAGGTCTCTATAGCTTGAAGATATGTAAGCAGATGCCATAGCCTCAATAATTCCAAGTAATATTGAACCTATTACTGCGCCAGGCAAGCTACCTAAGCCTCCAAATACTGCCGCGATAAACGATTTATTTGTAATAATACCGATTTGTGGGTAAACAGTGTACTTAATTCCAAATAGTACTCCTGCAATACCTCCTAAAATTCCTCCAAGAAGGAATATTACGAAAATAACACGGTCGACATTTACACCCATGAATTGGCTTCCTCTTGAACTATAAGAGGTTGCTCTAATCGCTAAACCAATTTTTGTTTTTCCTATAATGAAAACTAACGCAACTAGACTTATTGCAGAAATTACAAACATCAAAAGGTCCAGCCTACCGATTGCTATATCTCCAATAAAAATTGATTTACTGTTAATAACTGCTGGATAAGTTCTGAACGTAGGTCCAATTGTTGCAATAACAAAGTTCTCTAGAAAAATTGATGCACCCATAGCGGATATAATAAAATACAATGGCGGTGCATTTCTCATTCTAAGTGGTCTATATGCAATTCTTTCAAGCACTACTGCTACGATACCAGCAGCAAAAGCTGCTATAACCAAAGCAACTGCAAAAGGTGCTGAAATCAGACTTACTGCATAGAAACCAAAATATGCACCGAGCATTATAATACCGCCGTGAGCAAAGTTTGAAAAGTTTAAAATACTATAAACTAACGAATAACCTACAGCCATAAGTGCATATACACTACCTATGGAAAGTCCGTTAATTATCTGCTGTATAAATGTACTCACTTCGGAACCTCCTATCTTTTATTAAAGAGGGCAGGTAAACCCACCCTCTTTATGTAAGCGTGTATATATTAGTCTTCTTGTACTCCGTATTTTTCAATAAATACTAGGTTTTGATCTTCAACTTTTACGATAGCAGCTTGCTTACCTTCTGGATTATGAGTCTTTTCACTTAATTTAATGTGACCAGTAACTCCATCAACTTCAACCTGGGTAAGTGCCTGTGCAATAGCTTCAGAGTCAACTTTGCCAGCTTTTTCTACTGCTGCGCAGAATAATAAGAATGCATCATTAACCATATATCCGTTTAATTCTAAAGTAGTATCATACTTAGTTGCATATAAGTCCTGTAAAGGTTTTGCATCTGGATCATTAAAGTCTAAGTGGTTAACTACATAACTTCCTTCTAATGAATCGCCAGCCATCTTAAATAACTGATCTGAAGGCCATCCGTCTCCACCCATTAGTGTAGCTTTAATTCCAAGGTCTCTAGCCTGGTTAGCGCTTAAAGCAACTTCTTTATAATAATAAGGCATAATAATAACGTCTGGGTTCTTAGCTTTTATTCTTGAAAGTTGTGGACGGAAATCAACGTCTCCAGCCTTAAAACCTTCTTTTGCAACAATCTTTCCACCTTTTCCAGTAAATACTTCTTCAAAGTATTGGCTGAATCCCTGTGAATAGTCACTTGCTACATCATATAAAATAGCAGCTTTCTTATAGTTTAATTTATCCGCTGCATATCCACCTACAACAGCTCCCTGATAAGGGTCTATGAAGCAAACTCTAAAGTTGTAAGGGTTAACTTTGCCGTCATCATTTACTGTAACTTTAGGGTTAGTTGCAACTGTTGCAATATCAGCAACCTTAGCATCATTCAATGCTGCTGTAATAGCAAGAGCCTGGCCTGAAGCATTAGGTCCTAAGATTCCTACTACCTTATCCTGAGATACTAGTCTCTTTACAGCATTTACAGCCTCATTTGCATCTCCCTTAGTATCATAACAAACTAACTCGATTTGTTTTCCAAGAAGTCCGCCTTCTTCGTTCTTCTTATCAACTAGTAGCTGAAGCATTTGGGATTCACATTTTCCCCATACTGCCTGGTCTCCAGTAAGAGATCCAATCCAGCCAATCTTAACCGTTTCAGCCTCTCCTCCTCCACCACAACCAGCTAATAACATAGTAACTACCATTACTACACTTAGCAATAAAGCTATCTTCTTCTTCATAATTCCGTTCCTCCTATTTAAAATAGTACCGTCTAACTAAATATTTTGAATATTTAGTAACTTCATTATATTCCCAAGTATCAAAAAGTATCAAAAAAAATCAAAGGTATAAATAAATCCCTTTGATTTTTTTGTTTTTTATTCTTTTATTTCAGAAAATGTCATAAGTCCCTCTAGGAATTTCACTATAGAGGCCTTACCTCCTGCTTGGTTTTTCCCCCTTATGTAATCCATTTCTGTTCTTATAGCTTCAAAATCAAATACCATATGTGCATAGGTCTGAAAAATTTCGTTATAATAATCTTCAATTCCTAGGTTAGCTACATTACTAAGTGCCTTTTTTACAGCCCTTCTGATTCTCTGCTTAACCATCCGCTCGTCTTCTTCGTTGAGTGCGGCATATTCTTTAATAGTATCTCTTTCGTAATCCTTTTCCTCCATGACCAAAGAATTACATATTGATAAAATATCCTTAGTTCCCTTTTCGCCTAATATTCCTAAAAGCCCTAAGATATATTTAATATCTCTTAATCGCTGCTCTTTCTTATCTAAATTACGAACACCTTTAGATGGTTCCTTTGAAGTAATCCCCATCATTTGCCTAATGCCACCAATCATGTTTTCCATGTTTATCCAATCGATAACCCTCTTCATTACAGTCTCTACCTCTATAACATTAATGGGTTTCCTGATAAAGAACTCTATCCCTTCCTTATATGCCTCTGCAACCATGTCATTATTTGATACTTGAGAAATCATAATAAAATTGATGTTTGGCTTCTTTTGCTTTATTTTTCTAACAAGAGAAATACCGTCTGTGTCAGGCATAAGTAAATCTACCAATACTAGATCAGGTTCGTATTGTACTATCTCTTCTTCTGCAACCTTTGGATCTGTAGCCGCTCCTATTATTTCACAAATATCCTTTTCTTCTATGATTCTTCTTAATACTTTTACTACACTGAGAACATCATCAACAATGTAACACTTAACACTCATACATTTTCTCCCCTCATACTCTCACACGGTATGGAAATTATAAATTTTGTATAAGATCCTTCCTCAGACTGAACCATTATGCTACCATCAAAAACATCTTCAATTAGATTTCTTACCAGTGTCAATCCTACGCCTCTGTTTATATCTCCTGTATGATAATCAAACTTTGTAGAAAATCCGGGATCATAAATTACATCTACTTCTTCTTTTCGTATTCCCGGACCATTGTCATAGACCACAAATACAAAATATGACCCTTCCTTCTTTATAGATAATTCCACTAGACCGCCTCTCCGGTTATCCAGTGCTTCAATGCTGTTCATAATCAAATTTCTCAAAATAGACATTAAAGAAAAATGATCAGACACTGTAAAGTCACTTTTTATTTCTGTGGTAAAATATATGTTCAGTCCTTTGGCCTTTATCTGTTCGTTAATATCAACATCTAAAATCTGAACAATATCTCCAATGCTCATTTCTGAAGCCTTTATATCCGACAAAAAATTGTTTTGGAGTCCCTGTATTACTCTTATGTAGTCTTTTTTTATTTCATGGACGTCTTTAGCTATATCTAATGCAAGCCTCCTTTTTTCACGCGGATAATTACCACTATCCAAGCTTCTATAAAGAGTAAATGCTTTTTGCATTACATCTTCAATCTCGACCATATTCTTGTTCATAAAATAAACTTCACTATTAAAAACTGAAGCCATCACCAGCAATTTTTTATATCTCGCTTCATGCTCTTCACTCATTAGAAGGGCTCTATACTTTTTTATAGCTATAGTTATTAAAAAAATAATAAGACATCTTACACAGGCAATCTCAAAAAGCTGCTCATAAAGATCAATTGGTAAAGGAAAAACTTTTAGCCTGGCTGTCATTTCACAAACATTTGCAAGACAATCTGAAGCTATAATTGCTACAAAAAAGCGCACCTTATTTCTACTGCCTTTCCAGCAATAAATAAAGTAGAAAAAAACCCCATAGGACAAGTAGAAAAAAACGTCCGGTACCACCATCCAAAAAACTCTGGATAAATCACCTAGTTTAGCCATTTCTATCATCCCACGAAAAAAAGGAGACCAAAAAGCTGTAGCCCAAATAAGCCTAAGAGGATTTATATTTTCGTATTGACTTAGAAAAACACCTAAGAGTACCACCGCTAAGGTAATAATAAAACCATTAGTAAAAGCATTTATAGATATTTGAGAACCAATACCTACACATACTGCAGTATAAATTGCCGGCTTCCAATTTTTTAAATTAACCATATTGTCTCCATCTGTACATTTATTTAATTACCGATATTATAATATATTCTCTAAATATTTGCAAATATCTGTTAAATAAAAAATAGAGGCCGTTTCCAACCTCTACTGATTTAGCTAAATATGTTTTATTTCATCTCTCTTCTAAACACTTCAGACATTCCCGGATTTACCTTTACACCAAGCTTAATAAGAGTTCCTTCTAAGGCATCTAGAGTTTCAATGATGTTTTCGGGGTAGGCATTTTCCCCCATATGTCCTATTCGAACAACTTTTCCAGCAAGGACATCAAAACAGCCCGAAATCATTATTCCATAATCCGATTTCATTCCTTCAAGAAGTTCTTTATCCGTGATACCCTCAGGAACCTCTATTACTGTAACAGTATTTGAATATCCCGATTCTAGATATAACTTAAGTCCGCCTTCTTTTATGGCTTTTCGTGTGGCCGTAGCTACAGCCTTATGTCTTTCTAAAATATCACCGTCTGCCATAACATTATCAATAGCCTGCCTTAGCCCGACGATGTCACTAATCGGCATGGTATAAGGGAACCACTTATCTTTATAATAATTTTTAAAGTTTAATATATTTGCATAAAAAGCCTTAATTGGTGTTTTTCTGTTCTCCATAACGTTAAGAGCCCTGTCACTTACCCATATCATTGTAAGTCCCGGAGGAGCCGAAAGAGCCTTTTGTGAACCACCACACAGAATATCAATTTTACTTTCATCTATATTAACATATTCCCCAAACATACCTGCTACCGAGTCTACAACAGAAAGTATTCCGTACTTATAAAACAAATTACATATTTCTTTTATAGGATTTAATACTCCACTAGGCGTATCACAATGAACAACTGTAGCGTACTTAAAATCATGATCTTTTTCAAGAAAATCTTCTAAGTCTTTTACATCTACAGGGTTTCTATAATCTACAGTATATAATACATACTCCCCATCATATAGTTTTACAAAATCAGCAAAACCCTTCCCGAAGATGCCGTTATCAATTATTAATACTCTATCTCCTGGTTCTGTTAAAGATGCACAGGCTGCCTCAAGCCCTAAAATACCTTCTCCTCCCATTATGTATGCGTTATTCTTAGTATGCATAGTCTCAGAAAGTAGATTACAGGTTTCTTTATAGAACTGGTAAAATTCAATATCTATATCAGGATTAGTTGTTTCAATACTTCTTGCCATTCTAACATTTTCTTTAACCCTTGTAGGCCCTGCTGTCATAATTTTATACATATAAAAGTCTCCTTCCTAATATAAAGTCTATACTCTAGCAACTTTTTTTAACTGTTCAATAAATATTAGTACAAGAACTCCGGCAACTGTAACCTGAATTATATTACCAGGAATAGATCCAAGTGGTGAAATCCAATTTCCGTAAAGAATCACTTCTGCAAAATAATAGCCTACAATTTTTATAACTACTGCCATTACTACTGCAAATATATTATTCACATGAACATTACCAAAAGGCTTCTTTTCTGAAATAAGTCCAATTACATAACCCATTGTTCCAACTATTACAAATGTAAAAGGCGCCCATGCAGTCCAACCAGATATAAGATCAAATAGCCCCATACCAAAAGCTCCTGCTACTGCCCCTGTTTTTCTTCCGTACATCATAGCTGCAATAAATAGAGGGACGTTACCTAAATGTATCAAACCTCCACTTCCCATAAAAGGTAGCCTAACATTAATAAACATTGTAGCCACCAATGTTAAAGCTATAAATAAAGCGTTTATTACTAACCTATAAGTTGTACTTCTACTTTTAGATTGATTAGTTAATGTTGTCATAATTATTCTCTCCATATCGTTTATTATTATCATCTATATAATACCCTAAGATTGAATACTATAAAATATGCAATTATAGTTTTTTTATTGTATACAATAAGTGTTCTAATGCAAAATAATAAGAACTGTACCTATTATTTTAATAAGTACAGTTCCTTTTTTATCTTTTTTGAAATTATTCAATTACTTTCTTTACCATGTTATTTAGAAATTCTGCTTCTACATCTTCAATCAAGCCTTTATCACAACTTTCAGCAATTCTTTTATCCATAGGAATCTTAGATATAGTCTCAATTTTATATTTTTTTGCAATTTCCTCTATATGACTTTCTCCGAATAAATAGTGCTTTTCATTGCAGTTTGAGCATAAGAAGTATGACATGTTTTCAACAATTCCAATCACAGGAACCTGCATAAGATCGGCCATCTTAACAGCTTTTTCCACTATCATAGATACAAGCTCTTGAGGAGAGGTTACAATAATAATCCCATCTACTGGTAGAGACTGGTACACCGTTAAAGCAACATCTCCAGTCCCTGGAGGCATGTCTACATACATTACATCTATGTCTCCCCATACAACATCACTCCAAAATTGTTCTACTACTCCTCCAAGAATTGGGCCTCTCCAAACAACAGGATCAGTTTCATTTTCCAAAAGAAGATTAACAGACATAGCTTCAATTCCAGTTGTGGTTTTTACCGGCATGATTTGTTCGCCATTTCCACATGCCTTTTCTTTAATTCCAAAAGCCTTTGGAATCGATGGGCCTGTAATATCAGCATCTAATACAGCTACTTTTTTTCCCATTTTTCTTGTTGCAGCTGCCATCATTGCAGTAACCGATGATTTTCCTACACCACCCTTACCACTTACAACTCCTATTACCTTCTTTATGTTAGACATTGAGTTCATAGGTGCCTTCTGCACTCCTTGATTTTCCTGCCTTTCATCACAGCTTGCGCCGCATGAACCACAGTCATGATTACATTCTGCCATTTCTTTATCCTCCTAATATTACTTTATTTATAAAATATACAAGTATTACACTCTGGTCTTTTTGGATTATCTCTATCGCAGTGTAGTGGATAAATAACCAGATTATGACTTAGTTTATCACCTAGTAATGATTTTAGGGCTGCAATCTGGCACAACGTCCCGACAAATTCTGTTTTTTGGCCAGCCTTTATATTTCGCACGGTTTCCCTATAAACCTTGCTCATTTCTCTATTCAAAATCTCCTCTGTAGGCTCAAAAAAGTCTTCAAATTCCGGAAGTTCTACAGGGTTAAATACCGGGCAAAACAGCTTGCAAGCATTACACTTAGAACAACCATTTTCATTTACATTAGGATATTTAACTCCATTTTCATCTTCAACCATTTTAACACATACATATTTACAACCTACAACGCATGCTTCACATCCATTACAATTTTTTATAGTATCAATTATTTGCATTTTTATGTCTCCTTTTCACAACTTACATTATAACAAATCAGTTGCTCATTATCAATTACATAAAAACTACAGTATTTCCTTTTTTACGAAAGAAAAGAATAGAAAAAAATATTAATTTGATGTATACTCTATGAAAGATAATCCATAAGATAAATAGGAGAATCGATATGCATAAAAGGAATAGGATTTCATTAAAACTTATACAGGGTATTCTAATTATAATAATGGTATTCTTAATATCAACCATAATGGTTACGGTTCATGATCTTCAAGGTAATTCTAGAGTTGTAAACTACACTGGAATTGTAAGCGGGGGTACTCAGAGACTTGTAAAACAAGAATTAGCAAACAAGCCTAATGACAACCTAATCAACTATATTGATACCATAATATCTTCCCTTCAAAACGGTAACAATGCGCTTAACCTAAAAAGACTTAATGACCTAACATACCAGCAACAACTAGACTCATTATCACTTCGTTGGGACAAACTAAAAGAACTGATCATTGAATACAGAAAAAATCCAGAGGTAAAAAATCGTCTCTACGACTATAGTGAAATTCATTTTGATATATCAAACAAAGCTACAGGCAGTGCAGAAGCATACTCTGATGAAATCGTACGTTCTTTAAAATTGCAAGAATTTATACTAATATTTGTCATAGTTCTCATCATATTACTACTAGTAAAACAAACTATTGACTATATAGTTTTAACCCGGCAAAACAGGTCACTTAACAAGCTTGCATATGTTGATGGTTCTACAGGGCTTCCAAATAAAACAGCCTGTGAATTGATGCTTCAGTCTAACCAACTCCTTAATACAGACAAAGAAGCATGCTGCATAATGTTTGATCTTAATGGTCTAAAAACAGTAAACGATACTTTAGGGCATTATGCCGGTGATACACTTATATATAATTTTGCAAAGGTCTTAAAGAATACTGCACCATCTAAAACATTTATAGGACGTTTTGGTGGCGATGAGTTTATAGCCATCGATTTAGATACAAACAAAGAAGAAATGGAAATGTTTTTAGATAATTTGCAGGAAAATATTGAAAAGGTTAATTTATCTTCTGGGCCTGCAAAAATTAGCTACGCTTATGGTTATCAGTTATCAGATAAAGACACTCAATGTTCACTAAAATGTCTATTAGATAAAGCTGATAAAAAAATGTATATAAATAAGCAAACAACAAAGAAATAGGTATCTCCATTAGATACCTATTTCTTATTAACGATTAATTATCTTTCCGATGTTTTTTAGTTGTATAGAGATAGTCCCATTTGGGTTGTTATTAAATTCTACAAATTCTGTGTTCTCAAAATAGTCTGTTGGTATGGTTATTTCAATCCCTGTATCAGTTTTTATTTTATGGTTTCTAGTACTTCTCACAATGCTTTTATTTTCTACTTTTACTTCTACTGGCAATTGTGCTTCTTTTATCTTTTGTTCAAACTGATTTTTCATTATTTTATTATCATGAAAAATTTGCTCTCCAAGTTCTAAAGGGGAAAAATCCAAAGTCTCATCTGCTTTTTCTAAGATAGTAGACTTTGCCCTGGTTACTGCTATAGCAGGATTAGCACCATACTCTTCTGCAACTTCTGTTGTTATTTTACTGATAATTTTTATAGTATCCTTTTGGGATATACCCTTAGTACATTGTAACACCTTCTCCGGCATTACAAGAACAGTTTCCCCCTCTATGTTTCTTTTTTTGTCAGAGAAAAAAACTGCCATTGAATTGATATTTACAAGTCCATATGATGTGATTTTTTGAGAGAGACTTGGCAACAATGTGTAATATCTAATTATTTCATTACTAATCACGCCTTCACCTGAAGACACTTGGTGTGTGTATGCTATTTTATTAGGTAAAAGCAACATTGCTAAATACTCTTCAGTTTCATCAGAAAACTGAGCAAACAAAAAATCCATAGACTCAAGATCGTCAGCTTTTGATATCTGATTATATACAAGATTACCGATTGATGTTGACAGCTGAGTAAAATCCATTTCTTGGTTTAAGTATTCTTCTATCATCTTTTTAGTAATACTATTTTCTAAAAAATCACCCTTAACCTTTCCTGAATCATCGATAATTTTTTTAAAATGCTTGTCCATAAATGTATTTGCCCCAGCATCTGCAATGTCAAGTTGCTTCTGGGAAAAAACACAAATATCAGAATTAAAGTCCATTATATGTAAAATTGCTTTTTTTATTATCATTTTTTCTCCATTTTTCTGCCTATTTTTTCTCCATATTGCACTTTGGTCTCTATTCCGTCAAATGTATTATTTAAAATGTCTTCATCTATAATAGCCTGTCCTTCTTTTAAACAAATAATTACAGTTGACCCGCCAAATTCAAACCTGCCCTTTTCCTGTCCTTTTTTTACTTCTAAATTCTCGTGATAATTTACTATTTTGCCAACCATTAACGCCCCCACCTCCATCATTAATACATTGCCAAAATTTTCACTTTGCAAAACTGAATACTCACGGGTATTTTCTTTGTAAATAGGATAATGGTCATTAGCAATAGGATTTACAGTATGAAACAGACCTTCTATGCGGTAATTTTTACTTTTTATGCCATTGTCAATGTAACAGTATCTATGATAATCATCAACTGTCAGTCTAAAAAGTAACAACTGACCATTTTCATATTCTTTAGCAATTGCCTCGTTTTTTACCAGGTTTTCCATAGTATATACAGTGTTTTTAATAGTGAATTGCGACTTTGGAGAAATATTATATACCATAAGCTTGCTATCACATGGGGAAATTAAAATATCAGAATCATTCTCAATTTTTCTCTTATCCTCCTTGATTTTCCTCATAAAAAAATCGTTATATGACTTAAAATTTTTATCTTCGTAGTCATCCATATTAATACTATTAGATGTTATAAAAGGCTTTATACCTAACTTTGATAATCTAGAATTTAATAATAATCCTCCAAGTTTTGAAATACTAGGATTAATAAGAACCTTAATTAGCATCCTACCTATCCTTTTATTATATAATTTTTTCAGGAATTCATCCTGGCCTTCATTATTCGAAATTATATTTCCATGCCTATCTTTGCAGACCATAAAATCCTCCCTTTTATTAAATCAGCATAGGTACATGGTATCGAGTGCAAATAAAAGCTAAAATAATTGCTATAGCTACTATTATAACAAGTACCATTAAAAACTTATTACTAGGCTTTTTCATTTCAAAATCAGCTATAAATAAAGTGCCTACAGCAAACAACAAAAAAGTGAGCAATAAAGAAAATAACTTCGGTGTCAAAATAAAGTTTAACAAAAAGAATAGCGGTAAAATAACTGCTATAGAAGTAATAGGCAATCCGTGATAAACTTTTTCATGCTCTTCATCGGAGAAGAAATTATTTGTTTCAACCACATTGAAATATGCAAGCCTTATTACTCCACATACACAGTAGAAGCCAATAGCAAACATACCAAGAGTCCCTTTTAGTCCTATGCTATAACAAAAAACTCCCGGGAAAGCTCCAAAAGCTACCACATCACATAAAGAATCTAGCTGAATCCCAAAAAGTTTTTCATTATCTGTTCTGTCCTTTTTACGTCTTGCAACCTTACCATCAAACATATCAAAAAACCCTGATAATGCAAGGCAAAATATTGCAAGCCTAAAATGCCCACTTATAGCAAATGTCATACCTGTCATAGCAGATACTAAACTCATATATGTAAGAATTACTGTATAATTATAAAATCCTATCATCATTCCTCTTTCCTTCTAAATATTACTATATATGCAACTGCAGAAAATATCGCACTTATAACTAACTGTGTATAATAGCTTATACCTCTGCTAACTATCATGGTGGGAAGCGTCATATGTCTTCCGCAGATTGGGTAAAATATTTTTTTAAACAGATGCTCACTAATTCCCATTCCCCCTGGCAAAGGCAGCATATCAGTAGCCACAGATATCATTGCCTGTAGTAGCACAATTTCTAACATACTGATGTTATTTATATTAAAAGATCTTAAAACTAGAAAAGTTATATAAAACAAAAAGCATCTCTGTATAATTGTAATCCCTAAAACATTAAAAATGACTTTTTTGTTTTCCTTAAAATACGTTGCCGCCGCTTTATACCCCTCCATAGATTTCATTATTTTTCCTTCTAATGAATCTATTTTATTATTGGTAGAAAATCCTTTGGCCCACCTAAAACACTTTATTACAATATTTTTTGCTAAATTAGGTGAAAAAACCAAAGCCAGCATAATACCCACACAAATTACATTAAGTAAAATACCAAGCCAGATCCACCATATAGCCGGTCTAAGAAAAACCATTACTTTTGCCGGTCTAATAATCATCACTCCGCACCCTATAATAACTAGAACCAGTTTATAGGTTATGGTAACAATCAGTAAGACAAGTGTTGAAAGATGAATGGGGATTTTATCTTTTTTCATAAACAATACCTGCGCCGGTTGTCCTCCGCTTGCAGATGGAGTTACCAAACTAAAGAAAAATCCAATAAATGAATATAGGAAACAATGTTTCAAATTTATTTCTTGTTTCAAGGACTTCATCATATACCATATTATAACTGACTCACTTAAAATAAATAATACTACTAAACATATTCCTATCAACCAATAAACAGAATTGGCATCTTTCATATATTGTATTAAACATCTGAAGTTTTGATCATCAAATATATAGAACATCGTTATGACGAAGGTTATTGCTAAGAATAATCCATTAAATACTATTTTTTTGTTTAACCTCATCCAATGTCCCCCTAAACGCTTTAATTGTTAGCTTGTCAAATAAATACATAACTTTTTCATACCAGTTTGTATGCTTTGCAACAGCAAAAGATAATACGGCTACTACAACTCCTCCTATTACATCAACAATATAATGTTGCTTAGTAAACTGAGTTGATGCGAATACTAATATCGCAAATACCAGAGTTGCAACTCTATACCATTTTGCCACATTCTCATTTTTTCTCATGCCAAGATAACACATAAGACTTGCCAGGCAATGGATAGACGGAAATAAATCCGTAGGCTGATCTAAGAAATATATCATTTCCATCAACTTATCCCAAACACCACTATCTGTTATTATAGGTCTTATATTTGTAGTTGGTATTAATAAAAAAATAAAACCACACACAACTCTAGCAATCATATCCGCTGTTACAAATTTAAACCAAAATTCCTTTGTATTGTAACGAGCAATTATAATGTAGCTTATAACCCAAAAAGGATAACTAAGAATATAAATCAACACCCATTCAGGCATGAAGGGTATTGCTCTGTCGAAAGATGTAGTAAAATCATGAAGATGCATATCTGATATTATAAACTGGGTAAACCAATATACTAAGCAGTTTACAACAAAACAAGCAATCAAAGAAAAGAACGCATATTCAGGAATGTAATGTCCTATATACTTTTTATACCACTTGCTAAAACCATCTATTTTTTTCTGCATATTTTTCCCTATTTCTATTTTATTTTATTACATTCATATATTATTATATTGCAGCCCAATGTTTTTTGCAATCTAAGATATTATTCAGTTTTCAAAAACCCAGCTATGTCGTGTTTTTT
>JAWRJF010000111.1:0-6102 GCA_040307645.1 Anaerovoracaceae bacterium
AAAAAAGGGCGCTAACTTTATCGGCTTTCATTCAGCCTTAAAAATCGGAGCCCTTTTTGATTTCAGCTTGTTCATCTGATTGTATTTTGAGTGGCGCCCTTTTTCATTTCGCTCTGTACTAAAAAGGGCGCTGCTCATGAATGTTTTTACTTGTAGGTTTGAGTCCTGTCAGAGTGAAGCTTTTACCCCAATAAATCTACGAAAAAAGAGCTTCCACTTTTCATCGTGGAAGCTCTTGAAAGGCTTGGATTTACTGGCTTTGTAAGCAATAAATCTTTTTTACCTTTTGTTTTTGGAGCGGGTGAAGGGAATCGAACCCTCGCTATAGCCTTGGGAAGGCCACGGTCTACCATTAACCTACACCCGCATATTCTAGGTTTTGACATTCAAAACCTAGTTATATTGTACTCCTATTTGCTCATAGCTTCAAGGATTTTCTTAGGTATTATTCTACATTTTTCTTCTGATACAGATGCAATTGAGACTCTCAGTCCTTTTGCAAGTGGTACTATAAACAAGCCTTCTTCTTCTAGTTTTCTACTTACTAAATCAGGTTCTTCGCAAGGTATTGAAACAAAAAATCCCGAATCAAAAGGCAATATTTCTAAACCAACTTCTTTTGCTGCTTTTTCAAAAGCTTTCCCTCTCTCAAGAAGCATTGTTCTAAAGTATGCCCTCTCTGCTTCAACTTTTTTGTATAATTCTTCATCATCAAAAATTCTAGTTATCATAGCCTGTGGTGCTTTTGCGCAATTAGACCATGTCCCTCTTGATGAAAACTCGCAAACTCTTTTAAACTCTTCAGCAATTTCCAATGTTTTTGCTATGCATACCATTGCCCCACATCTCATTCCATATAAAGTATAAGTTTTTGACATGCTGTATCCTATAATAGGTAATACATTTTCTGATAGATTTTCTAAAAGGGGTAAAAATTTACGGTACTCCTCTTCATCTCCTGCAAAATCAATGTATGCAACGTCAACAAGTAGTGCAATTTTTTTATGTTTTTTGCATTTATTAAGAACACTAACCACATTCTCCCAGTCCGTTTCACTTAATGAATATCCTGTTGGATTGTGAGCTGGTGTATTAAGAATTATCACTAAATGGTCTTGAATATTTAGTAATTCATTTATCTTACTTTCAAAAGAAAAAATGTTAAAATTTCTATTAGCATCAAAAAGTTCAAATGTCTCTATGCTTCTACCAATCTCCCCAGCAATAGTATTATAAGGAGCCCAATGCCAGTCGGTAGTAAGGACTTTGTCACCATACTCTGAGTAATTGGAAATTGTATTCCTAATTGCACCGGTGCCTCCAGGTGTAGCAACAGCCTCTACATAGCCTTTAGGTATATAGCTTCCTAAAGCAGCTTTTTTAACTGCCTCCTTAAATTCAGGAGTGCCTCCAATTGGTGCATAATCTGCATATTCTAAAGGGGACAGCTTTTTTAACGTTTCATCTACAGATGATAAGACAATTAAGTTTCCCTCATCGTCTAAAAGCGATCCAACTGTCGCATTTGTAACTTTTGCTTTTCCTTCACGGGCAATCATATCTTTTGCCCTATTATTAATACCAAAGATTTTATCTTCTCTTGGAATGTTTCTTCCGTTTCTTGATGCTACTATAAATTCTGACATATCTCACCTCTCTAAAATCATTTTCTAACTATTATATTACGAACTTCTATTTATTACAAGTTATTCACGGTATGAATACATGAAAATTTGGTGATAATATTTCTAGATGGAGGTGAAATATATGCGACCAAATGATAGGAAAAAAGAAAGAGATAAAATTGCAGTAGTCCTGATGATGTGTTTTTGCGTTGTAGCTCTCACTGCTATTTTCACAATCAAATCAAATATTGATAAAATATCAAAGAATCACGGCGACATTCCTGTATCTGATAAAACTAAAACAGATCAGAGACAAGATGCAACAACCAAAGATAATAGTGAAAAAGAAACATCTACTAAAATCCCTACAGTAGTTAATAAGGATAATAGTAAGGAAAAAAATAGTACTGAAAAAGACGTTTCTATTCAATTCACTAAACCAGTACTAGACGACTACAAAATATCAAAAGAATACTCAATGGACATGGTTGTCTATTCTAAAACACTAGATCAGTTTATGACACATAGCGGCATTGATATTGAAGCTGCTCGTGATTCAAAAGTTAAGGCTATCGCTAGTGGTACTATTACTGATGTTTATACCGATGACGGATATGGTCTTACTATTGAAATCACCCATGATAATGGTTACATTTCAAAATACTGCAATCTTTCCACCGATAAGATGGTTGAAAAGGGTGACAAAATTAAACAAGGTCAGACAATTAGTGGTATCGGTACAACTGCAATGTTTGAGTCTTCTGAAGGCCCACATTTACATTTAGAAGTTCTAAAAAATGATAAATTTGTTGACCCAGCTAAACTTATTAAATTTTAAAAGAGCCTTTTTAGGCTCTTACACTTACATAATTTATATTCTTCCCCAAAGCAACAAATCTATCTTCATATTCAGTAGTAATTTGTTTTGCTTTTATTTGGCTATTATGTAAATCTCTAGACATCTCTATAATCTCAAGATTTTTAAGTTCAATTTGCTCTAGCGTAAATTGAAAAAGATTTTCATTATCAGTCTTAATTTCAATGCTTCCAGAACTCTTAACAATTTCTCTGTATTGTAATAATCTTTCTCCGTAAGTCAGTCTTCTTTTTGCATGTCTTGCTTTTGGCCATGGATCACTAAAATTTAAGAACATGCCATCAATCTCACCTGCCTGAAAATACTCGCTAATATCTTCAACATAACCTACTACAAATTTTATATTCTTACATGAAAACTTTTTTGCTTTTTCTAAAGCTCTTAAAACTACACTTTCTTGACCTTCTATTCCAATAAAGTTTCTATCCGGATTATTTATTGCTTGTGATAAAAGAAATTTCCCTTTGCCGCAACCTAATTCAAGGTATATTGGATTTTCATTCCCAAATACACTTGCCCACCAACCTTTATTTTCTTTGCTATCCTCTATGATGAATTCATTTAAAGCTGTAATTTTTTCGTCTAAATTTTTTATTTTTCTCTGTCTCATTGGAAAATTCCTCTTTATATTAAATATGCCTCAAAAATAGTCAAAACTAAAATCAAATTTAATAAAATTAACAGCAATATATCCTTCTTACTAAATTTCATTTCATGCAACCTAGTCCTATTTTTGCCCCCTCTGTAGCATCTAGCTTCCATTGCCATTGCTAAATCCTGAGCAATACGAAATGCACTTACAAATAGTGGAACTAAGATTGGTATTAAACTTTTTGCTCTATTTATAATATTTCCACTCTCAAAGTCAGCACCTCTTGCTTGCTGTGCTTTCATTATTTTATCTGTCTCCTCTAAAAGAGTAGGTATAAACCTTAAGGCAATTGACATCATCATTGCAATTTCATGACTAGGTACACCAATAAACTCAAGTGGCTTCATTAGTTTTTCTATCCCATCAGTAAGGTTTATAGGTTTTGTGCATAATGTAAGCAAGGATGAACCTATTATTAGAAGAATAAGCCTTATGGCCATAAAGATTGCCATATATAGCCCTTCTTTTGTAATCTTAAGGATACCAAACTGCCATAAGACTTTGCCGTCTACCATAAAAATATTTATGCAAAACGTAAAAATCATTATGAGTAATATAGGTTTTAATCCTCTCATTATAAAACTTAATGGAACTTTTGAGATTGCAACTACAATTGCTAAAGCAGCTGCAGCAATTGCAAACCCAATAAAATTATCGACTATAAATAGTTCTATAATGAAAAGCACTGTTGCTATTATTTTAATCCTAGGGTCAAGCTTATGGATAAATGATTCACCCGGATAATATTGACCTAATGTAATATCTCTTATCATTAAAACTGTTTCCTTTTTAAAAAGTTATAAATTTCTTCTTCTGCATCTTTCATATTTAATATATTAGTTTTGATATCTAAATCTTTTTCTTTAAGCTTGTGCATTAGACTAGTAATCGGAGGGACTGAAAGGCCTATCTGTGCAAGCCGTTCTTTCTGTGCAAAGATTTTTTCTGGTGTATCCATCATAACCAGTTTTCCACCATCCATAACCATTACTTTATCAGATAATTTTGCAACGTCAGCCATATTATGGGATACAAAGATAGTTATGTTCTTTTCCTTTATATGGACTTCTTCTATCATTTTCAAAATATCTTGATGCGCCTTAGGGTCTAGCCCTGCTGTTGGTTCATCCAATATAAGCACTTCTGGTTTCATAGCAATAACCCCTGCAATTGCAACTCTTCTTTTTTGTCCTCCAGAAAGTTCAAAAGGAGACCTGTCCTTTATATCTTCATAATCCAGCCCTACAAGCTCGATCGCTTCTCTTACACGATAATCTATTTCTTGCTGCTCAATCCCTAAATTCTTAGGTCCAAAGGCTACGTCTAGAGCTACAGTCTCTTCAAAAAGTTGGTATTCTGGATATTGAAACACTAAACCAATTTTTCGTCTTATATCCCTCATTGTAACATCAGGCTGTGTTATATCTACACCTGTAATAATAATGGAGCCTGTCTTTGGCTTAAGAAGACCATTCAGGTGTTGTAACAATGTGGATTTTCCCGATCCTGTGTGTCCAACAACGCCTATTAACTCTCCATCATATATTTCAAAGTTAACATTATTTAGGGCCATAGATTCATGGGGTAACCCTTCTGCATATATATGTGTTAAATTTCTTACTTGTATTGACATATAAATTCAACCATTTCCTCTACATTTATAATTTCTCTAGGTATATCTATTCCTCTTTTTCTTAATCGTTCCCCTAATTCAACTGCCAGCGGAACATCAAGGTTAACCGATCGAATAAGCTCTCCTTCTGAGAAAACTTTCTCCGGACTTCCGTCTAAGAGAATCTTACCTTCATTCATAATTATTACTCTATCTGCTCTTACTGCCTCATCCATAAAATGAGTTATCAGTACAACTGTTATGCCGTCATCGTGAAGTTCTTTGATTATTTTCATAATCTCTTCTCTTCCTTTAGGATCTAGCATTGCTGTTGGTTCATCAAATATTATACACTCAGGTTTCATTGCTACTACTCCAGCAATAGCAATTCTCTGTTTTTGACCCCCTGATAGCATATGTGGGGCTTTCTTTTTAAACTCTGTCATATTTACAGCTTCAAGAGATTTATCGACTCTTCTTCTAATCTCCGCGGGTTCAATTCCAAGGTTCTCTGGGCCAAAAGCCACATCGTCTTCTACTATTGATGAGACCAGCTGGTTATCCGGATTTTGGAAGACCATTCCTGCAGTCTGTCTTATATCCCAGATATGTTCATCATCCTGAGTATTCCAGCCTCTGATATATACAGCTCCCTTAGTTGGCAAAAGTAATCCATTTAAATTTTTTGCCAGAGTTGATTTACCCGAACCATTTTTCCCAATTATTGCAGTAAAGCTACCCTTTTTTATATCTATATTTACACCATCAATAGCTTTAACCGGTTCCTGATCTTCATCCCGCAAATACTCAAATATTAAGTTTTCTATTTGAATTATATTATCCATTTTGCCTCCAAATTCTATATACTGCATAACAACTAATTATACAATAAGTTTCCCCAATTATCAATGTACAATTCCCTTTATATTTTTAGCTAAACTGCTCATAATAACTTTAAAGGAATGGGGGTGAACAAATGAAAGATAATAAATTTGAACAGCTTTCTAATGAAGATATCCAAATTATTAGTGAGGCAGAAAAGACGCTAAGCGCAAAATGTGGTTGCCCTATCGCATTAGTTGCATATAAGCTTTAGCCAAAATCAAAGGAGTGGCGCCAAAAGGCACCACTCCTATTTTTGTTTTAATATTTTTTAAAATACTATAATCAAATTTCACAGAAATTATTCAATAACTTCAGTTACTACACCAGAACCTACTGTTCTTCCGCCTTCTCTGATAGCGAATCTTAATCCTTCTTCGATTGCGATTGGTGTAATTAGTGAGATCTGCATTACTACGTTATCTCCAGGCATGCACATTTCTGTTCCTTCTGG
>JAWRJF010000112.1:0-3691 GCA_040307645.1 Anaerovoracaceae bacterium
AAATATGAATTAGGTAAATTTACCAAAGCTGGATATTTAATAGATTCTGGAGATGCTTGGCTTGATAATTACTGTGGTAAAAAGGATTTACATGATGATTTCCTTGTATCCCCTCAAGCTATTTTAAAATCGCCTGAAAAAGAGAAATCCTCTGTTATAAAGCAATTAGGAAAAACCAAGGAGCAGATAGATAAACTCTCTAATCCTACACATAAAAAATCGGATATAGAGCGATGAAGGATTATAGATAGAGTTTTCCACAAAGAAAGGAAGGTAAAAGATGACTATTAAAAATTTGATTAAGACCCTTTTAGATATTGAATTGAATACCGAAGATATTTTAAAACTACGTGAAAATCCCAAAGAATATATCACTAAAGAAGAAGATGCTGAAAAGCTAAAGGATTTATTCCTACTTATGGACTTAGCAGATAGACAGGAGGTGGATGGAGATGGCAACTATTGATGAACTTCGCTATATTCAAGCCTTTTCAAGAATTATCGGTGTAAAAGAGGATGATGCTATAGAATACGCCCAGAGAAAGGGATTAAATTCCTTAGTAGACAATGCCACACAACTCCTTGCTTCTCCAGTTCAAAGGGAAAAGCATCAAGCCTTTCTCGATTTGTACAGAATGAGCAGTGGTATCAATACCCGAAATCCCATAATTAATTCACCGGAAGCTGCATCTACCTTTTTTCATTCTGTGATGGATAAAATATATGATAAAGAGGCATTTGTTGTAGCCTTTCTCAATACCAAAAACCGTGTAATTGACCATGAGGTTGTGTCTGTTGGAACTATTAACAGCTCTCTCGTACACCCTAGAGAAGTTTTTAGGAATGCCATTATTAATAAGGCCAATTCCGTAATTCTTTGTCATAATCACCCATCAGGGGATCTAAACCCTAGTAGAGAGGATATTAGCATTACAGAACGCCTTAGAGAGACTGGAAATCTATTAGGCATTCGAGTTTTAGACCATTTAATTATTAATGGTATCAATCAGCAGGAACATTATTCTTTTAAGGCTAAAGGGGTACTGGAAGCTACTGAGGTTTACAATAGCATATCAGTAATGAATGAAGAAACTAATTATGAATTTACAGAGCCTGTAACAGGAGAAAACATTGATTTTAATCTACCAATACAAAAACATACCTACCCTTTGCCTGACACTAATATAAGCATTACAGACCGAAATGCTTACGGATATTTAGATGATGAGATGCTACCACTATCAAGGGAGCGTGCCGAAGAACTGTTTGAACAGGATTTGACGGTCTACCTGCTCTATGAGGATGATACTGAAGCAATGGCATTTGACCTTGAGGATATTGATAATCACAGTGGGATATTTGGGATACAGCGTACAGATTGGATAGCCTTGCAGGACTATGAGGCAAAAGAAAAGGAACAATCTTCTGTATCAGAACTTGAACAGAGATTTTTGGAAACTCCTGATAACTCTTTTGCCATCTATCAGCTAAAAAATGGAGAAGAATTGAGGGATTATCGTTTTGAGGGATTAGATCGGCTACAAGATGCAGGACTTTTCGTAGACCATGATAATTATGAGCTTATCTATACTGGTCTCCTAACTTATTTTAACGAAAATCAAAATCACACCCTAAATAAGCTCTATGAACAGTTTAATATAAATCACCCTGCCGATTTTAAGGGACACTCCCTCTCTGTCAGCGACATCATTGCCTTAAATGTGAATGATAGGTTATCCTTTCATTACGTTGATAGCTTTGGTTTTGTTGAACAGCCTCACTTTCTTTCTCAAAGAAACTATTTAGAAACTGCTGAAAAATCAGTAGAGCAAAATTACAACCATCTGGACGGTATTATCAATAATAAGCCTACTGTGGCAGAATTGGAGCAAAGTATAAAAGGAGAAAGAAAGGAAAAGAAAACTTCTGTAGTGGAAAAGCTTAAAACAAAGCCATTCATAGAAAAAGATAAGCAGAAAAAACCACCTCAAATAGCTACGGAAAAGGAGCGATAATTATGAGTAAATTTACTATAGAAGAAAGAAATTTAATCTGTATCTACAATACTGGCTCAAGAACAGGTTTACTTTCGGAACTTACTCAAATGAAAACTCATTTGGAGCATGATGAAACTGAACTTTTGGAACTTGCACAATCAGTTATGGATAAGGTAGCTGCTATGACTGATGTTGAATTTGACAGTATGACAGCAGAACTAATTGCTGATTTTGAGGGATAGTTTCTATTAATCTATCGTCAAAGAAAAGGAGAAAAGAAATGAGTATGAGAAAGATTTACCGTAAAGTAGCAAAGAAACATGGTGTTTCTGTAAAAGAAGTAAAAGAAGAAATGCAGAAAGCTTTAGACTATGCATACACCAATACACCAGATGACGGAATTACAGAAGCTTATCAAAAACAAGTGCCATCAAAAGAAGAAGTACCTACACCTGATGAATTTATAAAGTATGCAGCAAAGCAAATAAAAAAATAAGATTAACTACCCAATACAGGGAATTATTCTGCATTGGGTAGTTTTTAAAATTTAATAACTAATAGATTTGATATAGGATAAATAGGTTAAATGGGAGCATAAATAAATTTATTGATTGTTAAGTTGGTAAGAGGCTTATATAATGTATATATATTATTTTATTCAACAGAAAAATTCTTCTTAAGGAGTAATTATTATGAATGATAAGGAAATATATGGGAATTTAGTGAGCCAATTACTATCATCTATATCAGAAGTATATTGGAGCAGAATGTATAGATATATCAAAGAAAATAGTATTAATCATAAAGATGTAAATTGCTTTTTACTTAATCCAGAGTCTATGGTGATCTACTTTGGTCAAAAATTCATTGCTATCGAATACTGTGGAAATCCATTTAAAACAGATTTTGAAGTAGTCTCTCAACGGGAAATAACTATTAGAGATTTCACAAAGGAAAGATTAACCACGAAACAATTTATTGAAAAAATTGTAGGTTTTAAATATGATGGGACAAGCAATGTAAGTCTTCCCTTGCTTTCTGATGTATATGAAGACCTTATTACTCCTACAAATGCTGGTATGGACAAATTGATTGATTTAAAATGGAATTTTGCAGCTCAAAATAGTATTATGAGCTTTAATTCACCAGGTCTTGATATTGCAGATAGTCAATTTGTTCGTCTTATTAATTGTAGATTTTTTGATGAGCAAAATGGGGACTTAAAAACTAGAATAATAAAGTGGATTGATTTTCTACCATATTATTATAACGAACCAGATGAAGGAGAATTAGATGAAATGGAATTCAATTTATCTGTATATGATAAATTATGGTATCATGATATGTTTTATGAGTATCCAAAGCCAAATGATTTTAAATTTAGTAAATTACCGCAAATTAATAGGTTCATTGAGTTTTTTGGGGATTCAAACTATTCAGAGCCACAAATTACGTCCTTTTTAGCTCATGATGAGAATAAATTTATTCTAAATATGGGGTTTATGGGGACAGGAATCTATGAAGAAGTTCTTTGTGAATGGCAAAGCGAGAAAAGAGATAATATTAAACCTGACTTTTTTGTTTTGAGAGCGAATGGATATGCTGATATCATAGAATTCAAGCTTCCAAATATGAAATCTAAGTCAATTGTAGGAAAGAAGAATCGTGAGCATTTTAATTCTGAACTCAATACA
>JAWRJF010000113.1:0-6568 GCA_040307645.1 Anaerovoracaceae bacterium
AGGAACGAAGATTATTATCCCAAATGTAGACAGAATGTTTGATTTGGGATAAATATTTATCCCAAAAAACCGTGAAAGTAGAGCTTTGTGATAAAACCTAGATAAATTCAACAACCTAAAGGGAAATCCAACAAGCTAGACCTAATAGCCCAATTACCCAATAGTCCAGGGGCCCAATGACCAAAAGATCTAGAGGTCCTAGGGAAACTAGGAGAACATTTGAACTGAACATACGAAATTGTAACTGAGATTACCCTTATGCTGAATTTTTTGCACTAAAAAATATAATAAAGGTGAAGATTAGAGGTGACTACAACATTTATTATAGAGCCTTTTTTATTGTGTGAAATTAACGAAGAGGGGTATATTAATCATATGAAATTAAAAACAAAGGAGATAAAGCTATGTATGATATTATAATAGTAGGAGCAGGTCCAGCGGGGCTTTCTGCAGCGATTTATGGGGTGAGAGCGGGAAAAACAGTTTTACTCCTAGAAAGAACTACTTATGGGGGACAAATTATTAAGACCCTTGAAATCGAAAATTATCCTGGAATTAAAAATATCTCGGGTTTTGAATTTGCAACTAATTTATATGAACAGGCCACATCACTTGGTGCAGAAGTTGTTTATGACAATGTAACTTCAATAGAAGATAAAGAGGAATATAAGTTAGTAAAGACTGATAACAATGAGTACCAGGCAAAAGCTGTTATCCTAGCCACAGGTGCAAAAAACAGACCGTTGGGAGTTGATGGAGAGGACGCACTTATTGGCTCTGGAATTTCCTACTGTGCAACTTGTGATGGAGCTTTCTTTAGAGGTAAGGATGTTGCAATTGTAGGCGGTGGTAATACAGCATTAGAAGATGCTATGTTTTTAGCAGAATACTGTAATAAGGTATATTTGATTCATAGAAGAGATTCATTTAGAGGTGAAGAGGCTCTTTCGGAACGCCTAAAAGCTAAGCCAAATATTGAATTTGTACTAGATAGTGTTGTTACTTCCTTAGAGGGTAAATTTGCACTTGAAGGTGTTAAAGTTAAGAATAAAAAAACCGATGAGGAAACTGATATTAAGGTGGCAGGTCTTTTTGTAGCTATTGGACAGATGCCAGAAAATCAAGGCTTCGCAGATATAGTAGACCTAGATGAAAAAGGCTATATAGCAGCAGGTGAAACTTGCACTACAAAGACAAAAGGTATATTTACTGCAGGAGATTGTAGAACTAAAAACATTAGGCAACTCGCAACTGCTGCTTCAGATGGTGCAATAGCAGCTCTTGCAGCTGTTGAATATGTAAATTCATTATAATAGTAACCAGAACTCACTGATTAACCTCAGTGAGTTTTTGAATAGATTCAAAAGTCATGATGTGTTAGAATATAGGGAGATTGAAAATTATTTATACGGGATTATAAGGATAGAACTATGGAAAAAGATAATATAATGGGGACTTTGCCTATTAATAAGCTATTAATCACTATATCAGGTCCAATTATTATTTCGATGATGATACAAGCCTTATACAATGTCGTTGACAGCTTCTTTGTTGCGAAAATCAGTGAAGATGCTCTTGCAGCAGTTTCTCTTGCTTTTCCTATGCAAAATATTATGATTGGTGTTTCTACAGGTACAGGGATAGGCATAGGAGCCAATTTGTCAAAGGCATTAGGTGAAAAAAATCAGAAAAGAGTAAATGATTTTGCACTTAATGGAATTTTTTTAGGTCTTTTATCGGTTTTGTTTTTTATGATTTTAGGAGTGACCACGGCAAAGTCTTTTATGAGTATGCAGACTGATGTGGATAATATTATAGAAAGTGGAACCGTTTACCTTAGGATATGCACCTTTTTTTCTGCTGGGATTTTTGGTGAAATAATATTCCAAAGATTGCTTCAAGCTACAGGAAAAACCTTTTATTCAATGCTGGGACAGCTTACTGGAGCTTTAACAAATATAATACTGGATCCAATTTTGATTTTTGGCCTTTTTGGAATGCCCAAATTAGGTATTACGGGAGCTGCTATTGCAACGGTAATAGGTCAGATTGGTGGCGCAGCTGTAACTGTTATCTTCAATCTTAAAGTTAATAGAGATATTCAGTTTAATATTAGGAAATTTAAACCTAGTGTAAGTATCATTAAAGAAATATACTCTATTGGGGTACCTGCTATGATAAACAATTCACTTATGCCTATAATGGCATTTGGGATGAATAGAATTCTAATTGGATTTTCTACCTCTGCTACCGCTATAATGGGAGTTTACATTAAGTTACAAAGCTTTATATTTATGCCGGTTATAGGAATGAATAATGGGTTGATTTCTATAGTTGCCTTTAACTATGGAAGCAGAAAAAAAGATAGAATAATAGGTTCAATAAAAATGGCATTAAAATATTCTCTATTATTTACAGGTGCTGGGACAGTGGCTTTTCAGATATTTACAGGCAATATTTTAAGACTTTTTTTGGCAGAAACAAAGACCTTAGAAATGGGTGTTGTTGCTTTTAGAATAATAAGTATAACATTTATAATCTCCGGATTTACATTTATACTATGCGCAGTATTTCAGGCTTTGGGGAAATCCATATTGAGCCTTATTGTACAAGGGTTGAGGCAGTTGGCGTTATTGTTGCCAATGGCTTATATACTTTCTTTATTAAATAATTTAGATATGGTATGGTTAGCCTTTCCTTTTGCAGATTTAATAGCTTTAATAATATGCCTTTTGATATATCTAAAAATCAGCAAAAAGATAATTCACAAACTGGAAAATTGACCTATTATTTATATAATAGGTTTTTTTACAAAAATTGTAACATTTATTGAGTTTAATTGTTATATAAGTAGAAGGGTGTGAAGAAAGGGGGAGAGGTAGATAATGGATAAAAAATTACTGCAAAATCTATACAATAAATATTATAAAGAATTATATATCTATGCTTACTCTCTCTCAATGAATAAGACGGTTGCTGAGGATTTGGTTCAAGAGACATTTTTAAAGGCACTTTTATCAAATCCTAAAGAAAAGGAAAACTTAAGACCTTGGCTTTACAAAATTGTTAAAAATTTATATATTAATCTACGGAATAAAGAAAAAGTTTTTAAGCAAGAACCTCAATTTCAAGATTTTGAAGGAGATGGCCTTGATTTTATTTTAAAAAAAGAGAAAGACAAATTAATCTTTCAAGCAATTTTAAATCTAAAGGAAACATCTAGAAAAATAATAGTGATGCAGTTTTTCGGTAGTATGAGCCAACGAGAAATAGCTAGACAACTTAATTTAACGGAAGGGAATGTAAGAATTATAGTTCATAGAGCTAAGAAAGAAATAAAAGAATTTTTGGAGGTCAAGGGATATGAATTTTAAAGACAGTTTTGAAAAATATAAAAGGAATGAAGCAAGCCCAGAGGAAAAGAAATTTGTTGAAGAAGAAATAGAGAAATTTCAGTTGATAAATGACAATCTTTATTTGGAATTGGAAGACTCATTAGAAAATAGTTTTACCAATTCCTCAGAGGAAACTTCTGATAAAGAATTTATTAATCTAATCGATAAGAACATAAAGAAAGCCTTTAAAAGGCTAGGATTGTGTGTAGGGGCTGTATTGATTGTTTTTGTTTTGTTTATTCAGTTTGGGCTATCTCCAATATTAAGTATTTTATATTATAACCCATCTGCAGAAATTGCTGATAAGGAAGGAATTACAACAAATCAGATGAGCTTAGATATGGCAGTATACACTGAGACCTCTAGACCTATGGAAAAGATTGATAGCATAAACGTAACTGATAAAGGTTATGGTAACTACGATTTCTTTGCATACCCAACATGGACTTACGATAAGAATTATGGAGGAATAGCTGGGAAAATTGAAAAAAATAAAATGACGCTGTACGATCCAAATAAATTACATCCAATAGCAGTGAATCTATTTGGAAACGATGAAGAATCATGGTCAGGTGGTGAGGATTCAAAGGCTAATATAGAAGGACTTCCTAATGGGCAAACAAGATACAAAGCATATGTTTCATTTAAAGATAATTTAACATTTGACCAGGTTAAGGATTTATCAGCTGATTATGATATTATGTACTATTGGAATGGTGTGGTAACGAACAGTTATGAATCTCATAGTCACGAAAATTTAGGATTTCTAAGTACGTTTTCAGGATTTATGATTGGTGGATGGGATGATAAAGAATACCCAAATCTGCAGATAACAGGAAATGATCCGGGAATAACAAGTGAAGAAATAGAAAAACGTGAAAAAGATGAAAAAGAAATGGAAAAGCATTTCCTAAGTGGATTAAAATATTTAAATGACAATAGAAAGTTTGTATCAATGATAGATTATGATAGCGACAGATTTAGAAGAGCTTATGAATATGTAAAAGAAAACGGTATTAAGATTTATGGAATTTCAGCATTTTTAACTAAAGAAGAAATGTTGAAACTATATGAGAATAAAGAGGTTTACGGAATAGTTTTTGATCGTTAAAAGGCAGTATTATTATAATTGAAGTAACCTAGAACAATGTAAAAGGCAGACGGTAATATGATATGAATCATATTTCGTCTGCCTGATTATATTATTTTACTTTTTTTTTGGATATGGCTTAGGATCATCAGTTATTCCTACTATGTAGTCAATGCTGGTTTCTAAAACATAAGAGAGGCGCTTTGCTTGCTCAAGTGATGGGTACCTAATACCACGTTCTAGCTTGGAATAGTCTGATTGATCAATACCTGTAAGCATTTGCATTTTAACTTGTGTGTATCCTTTTTTCTCCCTTAATTTTTTTATCCTTGTAGTCATTTTTTTCTCCTAATAATTCTATAAATATATTATGGCAAATTGCCCTATTGATTTTAGGGTTATATTGACCTATAATTTTGTATAGTGTTAGAATGGAGTGAGAAAATGTTTAATATTGCTATATATGATCCCAGTTTTAAAAATGTTGAAAGACTTTACAGAAACATTAAAAATATGGGGTTTTTTTCATCTGATAAAATAGGAAATATACATCAATATACAGATATACAATTATTATTAATTGCTATTAGGGAAAGAGTTATTGATGTGAAGTATATAATACTATATGAAAGAAATTATGATAAAGTAAAAGTGCGACTAAATACTAATACAAATATCGAAGTAATTTCAATTTAGGTTCACTAAAATTTCATTTCACCAAACTATAGTTTTATGGTATAATGTTGCAAAGATAGAAGAAATACTATTTAGAATGTACTAAGGAGAAACACATGGAACCTAAATATAAAAGAGTACTGCTAAAGATTAGTGGAGAAGCTTTGGCAGGAAATGATAAATTTGGAATCAATGAAGAAATGACCAGAAAGGTTGCCGCTGAAGTTAAACAGATACACCAGCTAGGTGTAGAAGTTGCTATTGTAGTTGGTGGTGGCAATTTCTGGAGAGGAAGAACTAGTAAGGATATGGATAGAGCTACGGCTGACTATATGGGAATGCTTGCTACTGTAATGAATTCACTAGCTTTACAGGATGCTTTCTTAGCAGAGGGTATTTCGGCTAGGGTACAGACCGCAATCGAAATGAAAGAGATCGCAGAACCTTACGCAAGAAGAAGGGCATTAAGTCATCTTGACCATAAGGATGTTGTGATTTTTGGTGCTGGTACCGGCAATCCTTTCTTTTCAACGGATACTGCGGCAGCATTAAGAGCTGCTGAGATAGATGCGGATGTTATTTTACTAGCTAAAAAGGTTGATGCAGTTTATTCAGATGATCCGGAAACTAACCCTAATGCAATTAAGTATGATGAGCTTTCACATATGGAAGTAATAGAAAAAGATTTAAAGGTTATGGATTTAACCGCAGCTACTTTATGTAAAGATAATAATATAGCGATTCATGTTTTTGCTATTGCAGAAGAAGGAAATGTTCTAAAAGCTGTATATGGCGAAAAAATAGGTACAATAATAAAATAGGAGGAAGAAAAATGAGTCACAGTAAAACAAGCTTAGAGGAGAAAATTAGTAAGAGCATAGCAGTGCTAAAAGAAGACTTAAACACAGTAAGAGCGGGAAGAGCTAATCCAGCATTATTAGATAAGGTAATGGTAGATTATTATGGAAGTCCTACACCACTTAAGAACCTTTCAAATATTTCAGTACCTGATCCTAGAACACTTATGATTACACCATTTGATCCAAAGTCAATTTCTGAAATTGAAAAAGCAATAAATATAGCAAATATCGGTATAACACCTTCAAATGACGGTAAGTGTATTAGACTAATAATCCCACAACTTACAGAGGAAAGAAGAAAAGAACTTACTAAAACCACTAAAAAAATGGGAGAAGATGCTAAGATTGCAATCAGAAACCTTAGAAGAGAAGCAAATGACGCATTAAAGAAACAAGAAAAAGAAGGAGAACTTTCAGAAGACGACCTAAAAAAGGAACTAGATGGTGTTCAGAAAGAGACAGATAAAGCAGTAAAGGATATTGATGTAATTATAGCTGCTAAAGATAAAGAAATTTTAGAAGTATAATAAAAACATTTAAGTGTGGCT
>JAWRJF010000114.1:0-2721 GCA_040307645.1 Anaerovoracaceae bacterium
ATAGCTCCTTAGACTATCTTACTCCCCAGGAGTGGGAAAATAAATTTAAGAGGGTTGCATAAAATTGTTCGAGAAAATGTGTCTACTATATTGACATAGGTCCAAGAAGACCATAGCGAAATTATTGTATTATGGGATTCAGGTAAAAAACGTGTGCATATAGTTGAATCATTTCTATAGCACTATAACTATGTAATGGCTATATATGAAAAAATCAGGTGAGAAAGTGTGGATCACCTTCTAACAAATATATTAAATATCTCTATATTTTTTCGAGCAAACTAATATTGATAACCGAAATAATTAATAAACTGTGATATATAGTTAGTTTATGGAATTTATTTAGCCACTTTGTATCGCAACCAATTCTTATTTAATCTAGATCCTCTACTGGAATTTTTGGTGTAAAGTTCTTCCGGGTAATCTGACAGTTCAGCCCCCTCCTCTATATGCCAGCCGACATTGAAGTTATATCCGGCATCGGCCTCATCAATAGGATCTTTCAGATTTTCATCTCGATAAATTCCAAATCTGATATGCTCCATATTAAAATCCGTCGGCATATACTGCATAAAAGCTGTGGGCTTCTCAACGATCAGTTCCATGCTGTCTATGGATTCTGTACATTCTTGTGAATCCTGTTTACTACTCTCTGCAATGATAATACCTAGCACAACAATAGACACTATTAGAACACTCGTTAAAATCTTTCTGTTTTTAATCATACCACACCTCTATAGACAAATAAAAGTTGCTATTCTCTCACAATTAAACCAGATCTAGGACTTTACTTCATTCATATCCAATAACAGTATTCTCTTTTGAAATATAATTATTTCTTTGTAACTTTTCAAAATCACTGAGCACACTACTATTAGAATACATAGTTCTGAATTTTTAGAAATCTGATGATAATCGGAATTCTTACTGTTAAAATCTTCATTAAAGGAAAAGATTTGAGTTGTATTTCCATTCAGACTCGATTTCTGCGTCTGTAAGAAGAAAAGATGATTAAATGTCTCAAAATTACATAATTCACAATAGTATATAGATGGGTATGATATAGATATATTATATTACAACAGAATATTAATTATATAATTCTTAAAGTAAAAATTCATTTTCAAAAATATTAGGGAATATATGAAAAATATACAACTTAATTTAAAGAAATCCTACGACTTTTCATAGTGTAACATGTGTTTTAAGGTTTAACATTTATATATATAAAATAAACTTGATATGTATTGACTAACATTTAGATAAAAGTGTATGATATAGATAATTCAGAATATATTAAATTTTATTTGATATATCAACTAACAATATAAGATAAAGGATGGTAAGATCTATTGTAGGAAATAGCAGAAAAACTTTATTATCAGATGCTTTATTGCTAATTTCTGCGCTTCTAGGTAATACAGTAAATGTATCTGGAAAAACAGCTACATTCGATCCTTCCTTAAACAATTTATCTAGTATTGACCTGCCTGCAAGTACTGCTTCATCTGATACTGAGAATAATGAGAAAAATGGTGTATCTTTTGTAGTTACATATGTACAAGCTGCCGGCCATAGTAGCGCCACTGTAACTTATAGTTCATCCATAACTTACCAAGCATTTTTAAACACTAATAGAACTGCAACAATGACTACTGGCACTGCAAAAGTCTCTCATAATGTCAATCTAAATTAAGGAGGTTTGCATGAAAAAAGCATCAAAAATTATCTTTACTTTGATATTACTCTCAATTTGTGTAGGGGGAATTTTCCTCTATCATAATAATGAGGAAATCAAACGGCAATATAATATTGGAGTACAGGAAACTCAAGACGCTTTTCGTGATTTCAATAATTTAGTGTTATCTTTGTTAGAAAATCAAGATCAAGATATTGATTTTGAAACTTTTTCAAATAGTTTTACAAGTCTTGAGGTCAGCATGTCATACTGGGCACCAATCTTTGCAAACGTCGCTGAGAACAAAGAATTACCTTATAACAATGCTACTTTAAGCTTGGAAGGCACTGTGTCAGATATCTCTATTGATATTAAAACATTATATCATGGGATTGTCCATATGAGATACTTACAGGATAATAGTAGCCATACTTATTCGCAATTGGTACAACTGCATAAAAAAATCCAAGATCAAATGAACATTATTTTAGTTAAATGGTAAATGGTAAACGGTAAATAGTCCGTGTGTTGAAAACACAAAAAATAGGGTATTTTCACAAAACGGTGGATTGAGAAGGTGGCATGGAATGGTGGTCAAACATTGTGAGATAACACCGTAACAACTTAATAAATCAACTAGGAGGATATGATTTTGGCTCTGTGTCAAATGTTGGGGTGGTGAAATTAATTTTCACCTTCACCAGCATTTTTTAGTATAAAAAATGAGCATAAGTGCAATCTCAGTTACAATTAAAGTGACCAAACCCAACAGAACGGAGGTATGCAAAACATGTGTCAAACGGTTCTACGAGCACATCCCTCTAGTTCCAAAATATCAACGTACCACTAACAGGCTTTGGTTATATGTTTTAAAATTTTTAAATAATACAGTATAAATTGACGAATTCAAGGGTAATGCCGGTAGAAAATTTCAGTGTATACTCACAAATCCGAAAAAACATGAAGTATTAGATGTTCTTCCAGAAAGAACTATAGAAAGCCTAAGTGCCTATTTTGCAACGTTTAACAATCGCAATAATGTT
>JAWRJF010000115.1:0-23687 GCA_040307645.1 Anaerovoracaceae bacterium
CCAATTAAAGACACCCTGTTATTTGGCGCTTACGTTGTATTATGCATATAGCCCCTCATTGCCACATAAATTAAACAAAAAATCCGAGAACTTGGATTTATATCCAAATCCTCGGAAAAATATATTGTTAATCCGTTTGAGTACTCTCAATTTCTTTCAGAGTTCTACCATCTTTAGTTTTCCATGTCCTTGGTCCACTAACACTATATCCCAGAATGAAATCTGCAGCTGCTGATGAACTAGAAAACAGAATATCCTCTGTTGTAACCAAATTATCAACCTCAAAGAATCAAACAATTTCTGCCTTTGCTTTTGCATTCCTGCACTCAATGATTTCACTGATGTTTTTTCGTTAACGGTAGCTCTGGCAAACACCACAAATCCTTCAGCTGTCACCTTTCCAGTTGCGTTCACAGAACCAGAAGTAATATAAAGCAATTCATCATCAACTGTAGCACTTGAAGAATCAACTTGAACAAAAGGCTCCAACACCTTATCACCAAGTGCGTTGATAAGAATCTTTACATTGTCAACAAACTCTTCCACGACAGCTATCTGAGATTCCTTCATAACCGTATTTCGATAGATATTCTTTGTAAGCACAAGATATCTTTTACTTGCTCTTGCAATCTCGACAAAACGATTTTCTAGGTATCTAATCAGCGCCTTATTCAGATCTATACCAATAAAGACAATCGCCGTACTCCAGTAATATTATTCTTTTTCTGACTGATAATCTCTTAAATGCTGTACGAGTCTATCTTTAACATTTTCTGCTTCTCCAATGTACACAGAATCAGAGCCGTCATCTTCCTTGCAAAATAAGAAGTATACACCTGCCTGCGTAATATCATCACGGTCACAAGAAGATACTTCAATACGAGGAATCTTAATTGCCTTTCCGTTCCAGTTTGATAACTCAGCAATAATCAAACGGTCAGCTGTCCCATTTACAAAAAACAACTCTATCGATTTTCCGTATGCCATTTAGAATCACCTACCATTCAATATTTTATCTGTTCAACCTATTCTCAACATTTCTGTCTATCCAACTATCAAATTTTATAGGTTTTGTAAGACTTTTCAGGCAATTTCACACTATCAATTATGTACTTTAGACAACAACACTACGCTTTCAACATGCCTTGAGGAGATAATAAAGATGTCGTAGATAGCCGGTGGTTCCTTGGCGGTAGGATATATTTTATGAATTATATCAAATTATCAATTAGGTCTTTTAAGTTTTTATAACCTAAATCATTTATAACATTATTCATTTTTTTAGAATACGTATTGAGATACCGCTCTCCTTCAACAGAAAGAATAAAAGATTGCATACCTTGAATTTTTTTAGCTTCCAAATACCATTTATCGTCTTTTGTTTCTTTTATAAACAGTGCTATTGATCTATAATACAGGTCATCTTTTTGCTTTCTTCCAACCGTTAACATTCGAAAATTATCATCATTCTTAGTAATGTTAATTCCAGTTATTCTTACATGGTTTGATATATTAAGATTGATAATTCGTGTTTTGCTTGCATTTAATCTTAAAAAAGATAGATTAAGAAGTTCACTTACTTTACTAATTATTTCTTTATTTACTGGTACAGACTCCTTAGAATTAGATCTATACGAAACCATCATATCGTCTGCATATCGAGTGTAAATAACATTATCTAAATCTAGTTTTTTAAGCCATCCATATAAAACACCATCAAAATCCTTAAGGTAAATATTGGCTAGTATCGGCGAAGGTTTTAGTCCAATTGCAATACCCCTTTGTCCAATAGAACATGATTTTACCAAATCTCTACATTGCTCTAATGTAAAATGCCCTACGCTATTTTTATTTATTTCATAATATAAAGTATTTATAAGCCTATCATGAGTAATGCTCTTAAAGAAATCCTTTATATCCATAGAGATAAAGATATCATTGTACATATGTGTTTTAGCATTCGTAACAATTGATCTTTTTTTTATATACGCTTTGGCAAAAATTGATTGTTTGAGCCTTTTTTGCAGAGAGAGATTAACCTTGTCATGATATTTGATAAGGTCACCATTTCTATCTTTATATGTGGTTATTTTTCTATAACCTTTTGCTTTAGGGATATAAAATATAGATAAATCATTATTCATATTTTAATCCCCCCATTCCTTTTGCACAATTGGTTGTATTAAAACCGAATATGATTTAAAAATCTCTGATGTATTTTTCCTAATATCTACACTAATAAGATTATCCTCTTCATTTTTTATATGAATTAGGTCACATGCATGCATAATATAAATCATAAAAAACAAAGCATTATCAAAATTTAAATTTGGTTGATTATTAAATCTAATTCTTATTTTACCTTTTACTTCTTTATTTTGATCAACTATGGTATTTTTCAGAATTTTTATAAACATACTTTTAAATAAATTTTTCAATTCAACTATTTTATTGCATTGTCTAATCTTACGGCGGAATTCATCTATAGATAATAAAGAAAATACATAATTTTTAAAAACTGCATATTCAAAATTCACATAAGTATCTTTCGTGTATGTAATATCCGCATTGACCCTTTTATATCCAAGCTTAAATAATCGCATATTCGTAGTTTGCTGAGTGATTATTTTTGATTTTAGTCGATTTCCTAATTCATAAGGAAACGTGTTATTAGGGAAATGAGTATAATAGATATTTCTATCTTTAGAAATACCAACCTTTTTTATTTGTGGGTAAAATCTTATAACTTCATTTTTAAGAATAGTTTGTTTTGTATTCCAAAATGCTAACCTTAAAAAGGCAGATATTTTTTCTTCCTCTACAGAATATTTTTCTGGAACCAAAGTTATTATCTTACCTTGAAGATCTATATTACTTGCAAACATAGCTAATTCGCCTGCAGTAGATATCGACTCATGAATAATAATAACGTTGGTCGCTGTTAGAGCAGCCAAACTCTCAATATTATATAGATTGAAAAGATTAATATCATAATAAGATAAAAAACTTTTTTTATCCCCTTTTTTAGAAAAATTAAAATACTTTTCTAAAATTATTACTCTATTCGAGCTATCATCTTTCAAAAATTTTTCTATTGCAATTCTTTTATCACTATCATTGTTATTGAAATTAGTTCCGCATAAAAATAAAACCCGAATTGGTTCTGCAAATTCGGGTTTACTTTTAAAGATATATTCCATCATACATCCTCCATAAAAAGTGTCCCACAAAAATTTGTTAAAGTTAGTCACAAAAGAATTTGATTTTGTAAGGTCAGAACAAGTCGTTCTGGCCGATAAATTAAATTCTCAAATATTTGAGGCATCAAATTCAAATTTTTCAAGATTGTGATTTCATTAACCTCAGAATGCTGAGGTGGCGCAAAGCCGTACTGGGACACCATAATTATAGCATAATAATTATACTAGAAAATTAGTAAAAAATCAAACGCTTTACGACCTTATGTAGTATTCAAAAGTATTTTTTAACTTTTCTTTGTTTGTATCTGTTCTTTCTTTTTCAGCTATTAAATTAAGTAATCCAATTAGATCATTTCCATTCAATTGAATATCAGCTGGGTTTTGGCATTGAACACTATTAAATTCTTCTGAAAATGCTATCCCCCAAAATTTGAATTGTGTTTTCCCTAACGTAAATTTAATTTCATTTAAGTCTTTGTTGGAAATTAAATTCAATATGTTCTTTTCTAAATAATCATAAAATTTTTTCTGATTAACTTTGGTTTTTTTAATAATAAAATTAACATCTTTATCAGAAAAATGGACTTTTATGTTATTTATTTGATCATGTAAAATTATAGTTGTTTTTTTTATTTTTACAGCATAAAATCCATTTGAAAACTTAATTTTATCTAAATCAAATATAATAGGTTGATAAAAATACAGTTCCTTGTTTAAATAAACTTCCTCATTAGAATTGTTTTTTTTTATAAATTCACTTTTATCTTTATCCATTTGCAATAAGTAGTTTCCCATATATCTTCCTTTTACAGTTATAAAATACCATTTAAAGTCTTTTAAATAATCTTGTGCCTTTTTTGCTACTAATTTAATATAAAATCTTTGACGATAATGCAGTATTATTACAATTTTTATGCTTTATCATTCTAGTTTAATTACTTTCCAATGTTTAAATACATTCTCATTATTGCTATAGGTTTTCTGCTGAATTGCAAGACAAAGTAAATGAGAAGGCCTACTTAGTCCAACGTATATAACTTTTCTGCTTTTTTCATGTATTGATTTTAAATTTTTAGTGTTTTTGTTATTAACTATCGGTAATACTCTTTTTATATCTGATGCACGACTCGTTTCTGTTTCTAAATATAACGTAGCCGTATGAGTTTCTCCTTTTACTTTATACACCGTATTGAATTCAACATTTATTTCGTCATCACATTTTCTACTTTTCCAAATATTATTACTTTTGCTAATCTTACTATTTTCACTTGAATCATCTATAAAATCATTTAAAGTTTTAATATCTGAAGAGTCAAAAATCTCCTCTATTAAAGATAGCAAAAACTTTTTGACCTCATTAAAACTATAATTTTTCGTATTACATAATCTTAAAATACTATTTTTGTAATCAATTTTATTGCAAGAAAGTAACTGATCCTTAATAGTATTAACAGTGAAGCTTCGATTTGTTTTTTCTTCAACATACCCACAAATAAAACAAATCCGGCAAAACATTTTTCTAATAATAATCTCTACATTATGTAAGTTACCTTTTATTAGTTCAAATAGAAGTTCGTTAATATAGTCTTCCAAACATACATTATTTGAATTTATATTATCTATTTTATATTTATTCCAGTAACTACCTATCGTAATTCCCGAACCATTTTTTATCATTCCTATTGCTTTAAATATTCCTTTTGCAGTTAATTTATTTAGCTTGTTATTTTTTATTTCCTCATAAAAAACATCTATAACATCTTCTATTCTCTCTTCACTATAAACTATCAAAGTGGGGGGGATTTTACAATTATTATTTAATGATACAATTGGAGTTTTATTAGTTCTAAGTGGAATCAATATGTCTGCAATTTTTTGGTTATATCGATTGCTACCTGGTAAAGTCAAAGCCTTTTCTGAAATGTTCCAAGGTGTTTCATCTGCATGAAAACTATTATAAATAGCTTGATCTATATCACCTATTTTTTGTAGGATTGTAGTATCAAACAAAGTATTAATGACGTCAGATTGTAGCAAGTCACAATCTTGATATTCATCTACAAAAACATATCTGAACCGACTAGCCATTAGATTTTTCAATTCTTTTCCATATTCTTTAATTGCAGAGCTTGAAAGTGCGTATGCATCTGCGTATCTAATAATTCCGTGATTTGATAATAATTCTCCTTTAATATTTATAAATTGTGATGTGCTTGGTTTATCATTACCACTAATACACTTTGTTACATTTTTTATCCTAAGTTTATGATTTTCATCAATATACAAATCCTTAATATAAGCTGCATAATCATTGTATTTTACGCTATTTTTCACATTGTTCTCAATAAGCCATTTTAACTTACTATATTTTCTATTATGTTTACATAGATTCCATAGCCGCTCTGCATAATTGGAATCATCTACAACTTGTATTGTAACATCTGTAAAATTTGTTAAGTACGGAAAAGCAACAAACTTGTCAATAAAACTTTGAATTGTGCCAACAAAATTAGGATAGGCTAAAATCTTATCCGCTGCAGTTCCAAGCCTTTTCTTAATTTCATTTACTGCTACATTTGTGTGCGAAAGAACACAAATACCTGCATTATTATCAAAAGGCATACTTTTACTAAGTAAATATAATTTTGCCATAAGCAAAGTTGTTTTTCCGCTACCTGGACAGGCTAAAACTTCTTTACTTTCATTACAACGCAAAAACTCTTTTCCTTCTTCAGTAAAATGACATCCTTGTGGAAGTAGGATTTCTTCTATTTCAATAATATCACAATCATTAATTTCCATCTCCACACCTCGTTGCATATTGAATCGCCTTTACAATATAAGCTAATTTTTCACTACTCAATATCTTTGCTTTCAGTTTAGATTTTTTCTTATCATCCACCTCTATTTGATATAAATCTAAGTCAAACATCGTTTCTTCTGTAACATCTTCTGAATCTTTTAAAATAGAATATTGAAGTATGCTAGCTAAACATTGCGCAGTTATAGCTTTAGAAATATTGTTATCAAGCAAAGTTTTCTGGTAGATCTCATATGCTGCTTCGTATTTATCTGTCTCGAGTTCTTCCCAAGTATCGAATTTGGATTTAACCTCGTTATCAACTTCTTGAATTTTCTTTTCTGTTAATGCATACTTATCGCTATTTTGAATTTTTTGAGCAAAAAGTACTGCCTTATAAAGTTTTTTCCTAATCACGCTCAATGCTATTGTATATTCTAAGGTCCAATTTGGAGCAACAAATGCTTTGACACAACTAGAAGTATAATATTTTTCTAATCTTTCGATTTCATTTCTAGTGTCATCTTTCTTTTTATTTAATTTACCATCTTCATCATACTCAATTTTTACATCACAGTCTGTAATGATTGAAACTGGTATCCCAATATCAGAACCGTTACTTTGATTGAAAATATTTGAATACCTTAAGAATGCTGTGCTTCCTACATTTACAATAGAAACACCATATTTAGATAAAGGTAAATCTATGATATCTGCTATAGCAGGTATCAATAGATTTTCTGCATCTCCCTCTACCATAATAACCCCCTGAGCAAAAAACAAATTAGCTTTTGAGGTATCTAAAAATCTTTGCAAAAACAGGTAATCACCTTTATCTAACTTCGTGTTATCTGGTGCGAGTGAAAAAACTTCATCATCTTTACATAACAAAGCATTTTTTACATTTATTTTTGAAGCTAGTGCTGTACTGTGAGTTGATATTATAAATTGTACACCTGAATCATTGTACTCTTTTTGGATATAATCTATTAATCGTAGTTGTGCTTGTGGATGTAAATGTGCTTCAATTTCTTCTATTAAAGCAAGCTTCACACCATTATTTTCATCTCTATTTAGTAATAGTAATTCCGCAGCAATAAATAATAAATTTTGTACTCCTAATCCAGGCTGAGTTTCGGATGTATCTAATGAGAGACTTTCTAAAATAGATTTCAATCGCATGTTTGAAGTGCGTAATCGAGTATCCTCTTGCGTGGATAAAGATAAAAACTCATTGAAATTACTTTCAATTTTTCCCAATACTTTTTTACCATCATCAGTATTAGTAAAATAATTCTCAATTTTTTCATTTGCTTCTTTTATAATCCCTACTAATTCATGTTCTTCTTTTGAATTAAAAACACTGTGATTATATAGTATTTGCGATATTCTTGAGTTCCTACCAGATCTCATTTCATGCTCAGCATCACGAAGTGGTTTTAAGTATGTACATTTAAGCAATTCCCTTGCTTTACCATCCATTTTATATCCATCTTCATTCATACCAGCTCTAAACTCTGTGAAAATTCTATTTTTTTCTTTCCAAGCATTGAATTGCGCACTTAAGAAATACTTTACCTCACCATCACTATCTTTTTTAAATTGTAGCCATTCGATAAAGTTTTTAGCTTCGTCATTTGTAAACTCTTCAAAAATACACTCAATTTTAAATTCAGTAGCAATACTATCATCTTCATTAATATGAAAATCATCTTCTGTTATTCTATAGTACTCATTACTCTGAGTTTGAAGGATTATTTTTATGGCATCTATAATAGCAGTTTTACCTGAATTGTTTTCACCGATTAGAGCATTTACTCCTTTATGAAAATTTATTTCTACCCCAGGAGCTTCTTGTTTTGTTGAAAATTTTCTAAAATTCCATAGGCTTAATTTTGTTAAAATCATAGTATTATTCCTCCTTTACATTACCTTATATCTCTGCTGCCCAGATGAAGTCTTTTCAATCGGAACAACGCTTATATCATTACTTTTGATATAGTTGAGAAGTAAGGTGACGAGGAGTCTGTCACTTCGTAATATTCTATTCCACTCGTATCCTTTGAAAAGATCACGAACTAAGAAGATTTCACTGGATTTAAGGTTAGTCAATTCTATTTTTGCCATATCTAATAATTCATTTACTGTTGACAAAATGATACCTCCTAATCCAGATAATGATATAAACAACATTGTTATTATAATTGTATATCTTTCCCTAAAATTTTACAACAGAAAAACGTCAAATTAGACACGATTTAACAGAATATTTAGAATCAAGATAGCAAAACCGCCAAGAATAAAGTCCTCAGCACTTTAAGGACTTCTTTCTTAGTCATTTAAATTCAACAGGAGCAGAGAAAACACCCTGCTCCTGTTTTAATACCTATTCATAGTAGTCCACTTCTTGGTTCACCACTGTTTTTAATTAAAACCGCATCTCCAGCTTCTTGTTTTACTACAAATGAACTTTTATATTTGCTACATCATATCCTTTAACTAAAATATATCCATCACAAACTTCAATCCTATCCACCTTATTCTTCACTACACTTTCATCATAAGTACCGTGACAAATCAGCTCTGAGAGCTGTTCTTTTAACCATTCTTCATTTACCGTAGGGGATAGGGCACACTCGTTTTTGCCCTTTTCAATTCTAGTGGCACATCTCCATAAAACTTTACCACGCTCGGTTCTTATACGATAGGATGCACCACAGTCCCTACATACTAATAAATTGCCTAGAATGTACTTGCAATTAAATTTGCTCTTGGACGCTTCTATACTTCCATCATCGTTACGCACAATTCTTTCACGACGTTTCATTTCCTCTTGAACTCTGTCAAATGTATCCTTTGATACAATAGCAGGGTGCGTATCTTCTATATAATATTTTGCTCTCTCACCATGATTCACTTATCTTTTTCCAGTAAGGTAATCCTCAGTAAAAGTTTTCTGAAACATGGTACACCCTTTATACTTCTCATTTTGAGCATCTTCTGGATGACATACGTTGCCCAAACATCTTTACCAGTAGCCGTTTTTATTTGCTGACTTTCTAACTGCTCTTTTATCTGCTGTAATGTCATACCATCTAAATATAGATTAAATATCGTTTTTACTACTTCTGCTTGCTCAGGAACAATGAATAAGTTACCGATTTCGCATTTATAACCCATAAAGTTTTTGTACTTAGTAAAGATATCTCCGTTTTCAAACTTCCTTTGATAACCCCATTGAATATTTTCACTGAGATTTCTGCTTTCTTTTTAAACTAAAATTCCACTAAGAGTGATTGCAAATTCTGCTTCGTCTTGGATTGAGTTTAGGTTTTCATTTTCAAAATACATATTAATACCCTTTTCTTTCAATTTTCTTATAATGATTAATGTATCTAATACATTCCTAGACAATCTACTGAGAGATTTGTTAATAATGTAATCAATTTCACCAGCACAAGCGATATTTATCATGTCCTCCGAATTAGAACGCCCTTTTTGCCTTAGTCCACTGCCATAATCAAAATAAACTCCTGCATATTCCCATTGAGGGTTACTTTGTATGACAGTTTTATAATTAGATATTTGTAAATCAATGCTACTTTGTTGGCTTTCAAATTTTGTGCTAACCCCACAATATGCAGCAACCTTCAACTTTTTATTTTCTACTTTAGCAGGTTCTATCCTTTTAAGTTTTTTCATATCAATCTCTTTCCTTAATTTATAGATGCAAAAAAGCCTTGAGCTAATTTCAACTCACGGCTTTCGCTAGTTTGTATCTTGTTTTAATTCTCTATTCGTTGCAACAGGCATACAACCTCACAATGTTTAGTTCCCGGGAAATTATCGAAGGGTTTTAAATACTTTGCTTCATATCCATAAAATTGGAACTGCTCCAGGTTAATTGCCAGTGTCTTCGGATTGCATGAAATATAGACAATTTGGTCTACACCATAAGAAATAATCTTATCAACGGCTTTATTGGTCATTCCAACTCTAGGTGGATCAACAACAATAACATCAGGTTTTTCCTCAACATTTTTCAAAACTTCGAAAACATCTCCAGCTATAAACTGGCAATTATCAAGTCCGTTTAGTTTAGCATTTTCTTTTGCGGCCTGGACTGCCTCCTCTACAATTTCTATGCCAAGGACCTTAGAGGCTTTTAAGGCAAGAATCTGAGAAATAGTTCCCGTTCCACAGTAAAGATCGAAAACCGATTTTCCCTGAAGGTCATCTATTAAAGCCAGGGATTCCGAGTAAAGTCTTTCTACAGCTTCAACATTTGTTTGGAAAAATGAAAATGCACTTACCTTAAATTTCAGTCCGAGAATCTCCTCCATATAAAAGTCCCTACCCCATAGGATTTCAAGGTGTTGACAGTTTACTGCATCAGCAATATTATCATTAAAGGTTCTCAAAACTCCTACGATTTGGTTGTCAAGGTCTAAATTATGTAAACCAGTTACAAAACCTTCTTCATCAAACCCTGTTTCGCTAGAGGTTACAATATTAATAAGAAGTTCCTTGGTCCTTTCGCCTTTTCTTATAATTAAATTCCTAAGTAGGCCCTCATGGCTCTTCTTATGGTAATGTTTATATCCATTCTTATTTGCAAACTCTAAAGTAAAGGATATAATTTTGTTGAAATCCTGGTCAACTAACTGACATTGATCTACAGTGACAATGGACATAAAATTCTTTTTCTTATGCATGCCGAGGCATAGTTCTCCGTCCTTTACAAAATCACCAAAGGTATATTCCATTTTGTTTCTATATCTATATTGGGACGGACACCCCTCTATATAATCAATTTTCTCTACCTTAATGTCCTTCTTTTCAAGGAGGCTTAAAACTTCGCTGTTTTTTGCCTTAAGCTGCTGTTCATATGGTACTCCTTGATAAATGCAGCCACCACAAAATTCATCATGCTGGCAAATTTTAAAATCTTCCATATTTATTATAAAACTCCTTCTTAAAATCTAAGAATCTATCCTCTTCTATTGACTTTCTGATTCCCTCCATCATATTTAAGAGAAAATGCAAATTGTGGTTTGAAAGTAACATGGAAGACAACATCTCGTCTGCCTTAAACAGATGTCTAAGGTACGCTTTGGAATAATTTCTGCAAGTGTAGCAGTCACATTGGCTGTCTAGTGGATCCCAGTCTCGCTCATATCTTGCATTTTTAATATTTACTCTGCCATTACTTGTCATTGCAAGTCCATGCCTTGCGATTCTTGTTGGAAGCACGCAGTCAAACATATCGACACCTCTCTCAACTCCCTCAAACAAGTAATCAGGGCTTCCTACTCCCATAAGATATCTGGCTTTTTCTGCAGGTAAATAATCTACGCAGTCGTCTAAGATGTCAAGCATAAGTTCCTTAGGTTCGCCTACAGATAGGCCTCCTATAGCGTATCCTGGCAAATCAAGCTCTACAATTTCTGCGGCACTTTGTTTACGCAAATCCTTATACATTCCGCCCTGCATGATGCCAAAAAGAGACTGTCTTTCCCAGTCTTTATGGGCATCCTTACAGCGTTTTAACCATCTTGTAGTTCTTTCTAAAGAATCCTTTACATATCTTCTGTCTGCAGGATATGGGGCACATTCGTCAAAAGCCATCATTATATCTGACCCAAGTGCATTTTGGATTTCTATGGCTTTCTCAGGTGTTAACATGTGTCTTGATCCATCAATATGGGATTGAAATTTTACACCTTCTTCAGTGATTTTTCTCAGTTTTCCCAGTGAAAAAACCTGGAAACCGCCGCTATCTGTAAGAATAGCTCTGTCCCAGTTCATAAATTTATGAAGCCCACCAGCCTCCTTTACAATCTCATGCCCCGGTCTTAAATAAAGATGATAGGTATTTGATAGTATAATATTTGCTCCCATTTCTTTTACCTGTTCCGGCCTCATTGCCTTTACAGTTGCCTGAGTACCTACAGGCATAAATACTGGAGTCTGTATATCTCCATGTGGAGTGTGGACTACACCACGTCTGGCTTTGGTCCTACTATCCACCTTTTTTAGTTCATAAGTAACTGCATGTTTCATATATAAAACCTTTCTATTTTTATTTTATCAGCATTGCATCTCCATAGCTGAAAAATCTATATTTCTCATTGACTGCAACTTCATAAGCCTCTAATATTCTTTCCCTATCGTAAAGTGCAGAAATTAACATAAGTAGAGTTGACTTAGGAAGATGGAAATTTGTGATTAGTGAATTTATTATTTTAAATTTATAACCAGGATAAATAAAAATTCCTGTGCTTCCACTTCCCACCTTAACTAGATATTTTTCGCTTTCTTCATCAAAATATGCTGCACTTTCCAAAGTTCTTGTTGAAGTGGTACCTACAGATATAATTCGACCACCCTTTTTAATAGTTTCATTTATAATTGCAGCATTTTCTTCATCCACAAAATACTCCTCAAAATGCATCTGGTGTTCTTCTATCTTTTCGCATTTTACAGGCCTGAATGTTCCAATTCCGACATGTAAAGTAACAAAAGCCTCTTTCACACCTTTCTCCTTAGCCTTTTTTAGAATTTCTTCAGTGAAATGTAGCCCTGCAGTTGGAGCTGCAACAGAACCTTCTTCCTTACAATAAATAGTCTGGTACCTGCTCTTATCATCTAATGTGCTTTCCCTCTCAATATAGGGTGGTAATGGCATTTTTCCCAGTTCCTCTAATCTTTCAAGGAAAATCCCTTCATAATTAAACTGAACTATCCTAGTACCATCAGCTCCATAATCCAAAATATCTGCTTCTAGATGAGTCTTTTCATCATCACCGAAAACAACTGTGTCTCCAGGCTTTAGCCTTTTTCCAGGTCTAACCATGGTTTCCCATTTATCCCCTTCAATACGTTTTATCAGTAGAAACTCAATGTTTGCACCAGTTTCTTTTTTTACGCCAAAAAGCCTAGCAGGCAAAACCTTGGAATTATTCATTACAAGGCAGTCTGTAGGCTGTAAATAATCTAATATATCATAGAAGTGCTTATGCTCAACACTTCCAGTTTCCCTATCAAGAACCATAAGCCTAGAAAAATCTCTTTTTTCTGCAGGTTTTTGGGCAATAAGTTCTTTAGGTAGATTATAATCAAAATCATTAATGTTCATTAAATATGTCTCCCACACAAATCATAGTTTTTTTTGTATGGCATCATCTAGTTCAATTCCAAGGTGCTTATAACCTAATTCAGAAACAACTCGTCCTTTCTGAGTTCTGAATAATAGACCTCTTTGAATCAAATAGGGTTCATATACATCCTCAATGGTAACTCGTTCCTCACCAATTGAGGCTGCAATAGTGTCAATGCCAACCGGCCCACCATTAAATCTCTCAATAATCGAGGACAAAATTTCTATATCTAATCGCTCTAATCCTAAGTCATCAACACCAAGAGCCTTAAGCCCTTTTTTAGTAATGCCAATGTCTATTATACCATTTCCTTTTACCTGTGAAAAGTCTCTAATTCTCTTTAACATTCGATTTGCAACCCTAGGTGTTCCACGAGAACGTTTTGCCATTTCTACAAGCGATTCCTCATCGATTTCTATATTTAGAATCTTCGCAGACCTTCTTATAATTTCTTTTAGTTCTTCAACATCATAGATTTCGAACTTACTTATTACACCGAAACGATCCCTTAAAGGTGCAGATAGACTTCCTGCCCTGGTTGTTGCCCCTATCAATGTGAACTTTGCAAGGTCAAGTCTAATAGAACGGGCTGAAGGACCTTTACCTATAATAATATCAAGTGCAAAATCCTCCATTGCAGAATATAATACTTCTTCTACTGAGCGGTTTAATCTGTGTATTTCATCAATAAATAACACATCATGTTCATTAAGGTTAGTCAAAATCGCCGCTAAATCCCCTGCTCTTTCAATTGCAGGACCTGAAGTTATTTTTATTTCTACACCAAGCTCGTTAGCAATTATCCCTGCTAAAGTTGTTTTACCAAGTCCAGGCGGACCATAAAACAAAACATGATCTAGAGGTTCACCTCTTAGTTTCGCTGCCTCTATGAAAATTTTAAGATTTTCTTTGGCGTTTTTCTGGCCTATATAATCTTTAAGATACTGTGGCCTTAAAGTAGTCTCCTGCCGCTCTTCATATGGAAAAGCATCAGGTTGTGTTAATCTTTTTTCTAAAACGTCGTCCATACTCTTAAACTCCTTTCACCACCTATATCCTAGAATAAATCCCTAAGAGCCTTCTTAATGTATTCTTCACAGGTCAAGCTGTCACTTTTTACCTTTCCAATGGCATCTGTTGCTTCTGACTTGGAATAACCCAGAGAAACAAGTGCAGCAACGGCTTCACTTCTCTCATCATTAAAAGATGCCTCTGAGATAGTATCAATAGAGTCTGACTGCTCAAAAGTGCCGACTTTATCCTTTAGCTCTAAAATTATCCTCTCTGACATTTTTTTACCTACTCCGTTGGCTGTTGAAATTGCCTTTATATCCCCAGTACCAATAGCACGTTTCAGTTCCATCGGTGATAATACAGACATTATAGCCATACCTGCCTTAGCACCTACTCCATTAACAGTAATGAGAAGCTCGAAAAGCTCTAGGCTCTCAATATTATGGAATCCATATAGACTTACATCGTCTTCTCTCACCATCATATGAGTAAAAATCTTAACCTGCTGTCCCTCCAAATTCTTATAAATAGGGGAATTATCAGGAACAAAGACTTCAAATCCAACACCGGAGTTGGTCTCTATTATTACTGATCTCTTAAGACCAATATGATATGTACCTTTAAGAAACCTTATCATTTATAATTAATCTCCTTAAATCTATTATTAGTTTTAACTGAATGTCCATGACATATGGCAGCTGCAACAGCATCAGCAGTATCATCAGGTTTAGGTACTTCCCGTAAATTTAGTATTGCTTTTACCATGGCCTGCATCTGCTTCTTATCAGCTCTTCCGTATCCCACTAGAGCCTGCTTAATCTGTAAAGGTGTATATTCTGCAATATTCAAACCTCCGTTAGCACAGGCAAGAACAGCTATTCCTCTGGCCTGTCCTACCATTATAGCAGTCTTAGCATTATTGTTAAAAAATAATTCTTCTATGGCTGCTTCTTCCGGTCTGTACTCCTCAATTATACTCATTAGCTGAGTATATAAGTGCTGTAACCTCTCAGGCATAGGCGTCTTAGAATCTGTTGTAATTGCACCATATGTGACAACAGAAAAGTGATTTCCTATTTTATCTAAAATTCCATATCCAAGGATTGCATATCCTGGATCTATTCCTAGTATTCTCATATTATCTCCTAAATTATTATAATTTAATTCTATCACACAAACATATGTTTGTCGAGGGTGGAAAATAAACTTTATTTGCTTTTATTTACTTTCCTACTATGTTATAATTAGCTTAATAAATTAATAATGAGTTATAAGTAAGGAGACAATTATGCGTTACTCAAGACAAAATAAAATATTAGAATTAATTGCTAACCACGAAATTGAAACTCAGGATAAATTAGCAGCTATGCTAAAAGAAAGTGGTTTTGAGGTAACTCAGGCTACTATTTCCAGGGACATTAAAGAATTGCAGCTAATTAAAATTTTGTCCTCTTCCGGGAAATATAAATACGCAGTAGGCGTCAGCAGCGAAGCGCCGATTTCTGACCGCTTCGTAAAAATTTTTAGAGAAACGATTACTTCTTTTGCAGCCGCCGGTAATTTAATTGTAATAAAAACTCTATCAGGCTGTGGTCCTGCAGCTGGAGAGGCAATTGACTGTATCGGTCTCCCTCATGTAATTGGATCAGTTGCCGGTGATAATACTCTTCTGATGGTGGTAGATAAAGTCGAAAACGTAGATGAGATACTTACTACTTTTAATAATATGCTTATTATGAGGAATAAACAGGAATGCTAAATCACATCAGTATTAAAAATTTCGCAATTATTGAGAATACGGAGATAGATTTTGAAGAAGGGCTAAATATAATTACCGGTGAGACCGGTGCCGGTAAATCTATCGTCATAGAAGCTATAAGCCTTGCTCTTGGCAGCAGGGCTGATTCTTCTTTTGTGAGAAACGGTTCAGATAAAGCAATTGTTCAGTTACTTGCAACCTTAAATAATCAAGAAATCGTCATTACAAGAGAAGTCTCCTCTACGGGGAAAAATCTCTGTAAGCTTAATGGACAGATTGTAACTCTTACAGAACTTAATGAAACTTGTAAAAAGCTTGCAGATATCCATGGCCAGTATGATAACCAGTATCTGCTTAACCCAGAGAATCACATTATTTTAGTAGATAATTATCAATTAGATAAAATTACACCTATAAAACAATCCTTCTCTTCTGTTTTCCATAGCTTTAACGAAACAAAAGCTAAGTTAAAAAAGCTTATTTCTATGGAACAAGATAATCTAAAGAAAAAAGATTTTTATCAATTTGAGATTTCTGAAATTGATAATGCGGCTTTATTAGAAAATGAAGATGTTCATCTAGAAGAGAAAATTTCAGTTCTACATAACAGCGAAAAAATTTATGATGCCTTAGAGTCAGCATATTCGTGTCTTTCCAATGAGGACTTTTCTGTCCTATCTGCATTAAACTCCAGTTTACATGGCATCAGAGAAATAAGCTCTTATTCTAATGACTTATTAGATTTATCAGATGAATTTAGTGATGCTTATTACAAACTTGAGGATGTTGCCACTAATGTTAGAAATCTGAGAGACAGCATTACCTTTTCACCTGAAGAACTAGACACTTCAATTAGCAGGCTTAATTTAATAGAAAGCCTAAAGAAAAAATATGGCAGCACTATTCCAGAAATATTAGAGTATAGAGATAGAATTGAAGAAGAATTATCATTGCTAAAGAACTACGACGAATCAAAGCTTTCTCTCGAAAAAGAATTGACTGTCTTAAAAGAACGATTAATTGATATTAGTAAAAGTCTAACTAAAGTCAGAAAAGAAAGTGCTAAGGATTTAGAACAAAAAATCCAAAAAGAGCTCCATGACTTAAACTTTCAAGATGCAAATCTAGAGATTTCTTTTTCAACTCCACCGGAAATTCAACCAAATGGCAACGATATCGTTGAAATTATGATTTCCACCAATAAAGGAGAACCTTTAAAACCACTGGTAAAAACAGCCTCAGGCGGAGAAATTTCCAGAATCATGCTGGCATTTAAAAATATCACTTGTGCCTATGATAATATCCCTACTATGATTTTTGATGAGATAGATAGCGGTATCAGTGGGATAACAGCAAGTATAGTTGGAAGAAAACTAAAGGATATCTCTAATAATTACCAGATAATATGTATCACTCACCTGCCACAGATAGCAGCAACCGGTGATTATAATTATAGGATACATAAGGAAACTGACGATAAAAAGACATATACAATTGTAAAGAAACTAACTGAAAATGAAAAGGTAGATGAAATCGCCAGACTCCTTGGGGGTACAAATATTACAGAAACTACGAAAAAAAGTGCCCGCGAACTAATCTGCCAAAACAATTAATTTTTAAAAACTACTAAAACAACTTACTCCAGAAGTGTATTTCTTCTGGAGTATTATAATTAGGTATTAAATTATATCAAGCATACTAGACAATATTTATTGTTTTTTCCAGCATTTCCAGCTCTTCCATCCTAATGCAGTTAGGAAAGCCTTTATCCTTTTTCTGAACTTTATTCCTGCAATCTTTATAGTCCATCCACATTACTGATTCAATTTCCGATTTTTGTAATATAAACTGAGGTTCCTCAGTATCAAGCCATATTGCATAAACGTTGCTTACCTGATTGTCTTTAAACTTCTTATGGTGAAAAACTTCCTCATATTTAATATGCCTGGTTCCACAGAAAATCAAATCCTCTTCATCCGCTTTTACTCCAAGTTCCTCTTCAAGCTCTCTTATTGCGGATTCTTTAAAATCTGAACCTGCCGGAATATGGCCTGCACTGGAAATATCATAACACCCCGGATGAGAATCTTTCTCCATAGCCCTCTTTTGAACTAATACCTGAATATTGCCTTCATGTTTTCTCAAAAGCCAAAGATGAGATGTCCTATGGAGATAACCCATTTCATGAATAGTCTTTCGATCCATAACAGCACCTGTTGGATTTCCATTTTCATCTACAATATCTAAAAGCTCCATGTCACTTATTGTCTTTATATACTTCTTTTTTACCAGTACTACTTCTTCCCTTAAAGAATCACTCCAAGTCTCATGAAGCAATCTATCTTTTAGTCTGTTTACCCTTAAAAAGGCAACTATAGCGTTAAACCGATATTTCTTTGTCTCATCAAAATTTTCATCTGTAGCAAAAAGCTCCAACTCTTTTATGGCATCGTCAATGCTGTCAAAATATGCACCCATTTTTCGTTCTGCACTTATTATATCGCTCCATATACCTGTATAGTTTCGGCCTTCAAGCTGTTGAAAATACTTTATCAAAGAATTATTTAATTTAATAATAAAGTCTTTTTTCTTGTTTATCTTGGCACACAGAATTCCGCTTCCCATAATCTTTTTAACCAATTCTTTTTCCCGGTTTTCTCTTTCATATTCAGGGCATTCTAAAACAAAACTAATAACAGGGATATTGTTTTCAACAGCCGTATCATATTCTAATTCAGTAAAGGATTTCCCAGAAACTTTATCAATTGTGCCATACCTTCTGCCATATATACCAATGACTAAATCTGATTCTATTAGCTTTGAAAGGCACACCTCCCTATTGGTTTTAGTAGATGCCTCAAAGTATTCCATAGCCTCTACTTCGCAGCATAAATCCTCTAAAGTGTTAATCGCCACCTGCCTAAAGCCCTTTAAGTCTTCGTAGGTTGAACTAAGAAAAAATCTCATTAATATTACTCCCTTTGTCTAGTAATCTATATGCTTTAATTTATAATTCCAAGTCCCAGTCTTTTAATTCAGTATGCAAAAGTCTATGGGCTTTATCAGAATTAGGTTTTTCTAAATATTCATCATATGTTAGCTTTACGGCATTGTTTTCATGTGAGAATCTAAGATTTGACCATTTGTCTAATCCATATAGCACCTGGCCTCTTGGCGATGCAAACTCACAACCATCTTTTGTTGGCTGACCGCCTCCACCTACACAGCCTCCAGGACATGCCATAACCTCAACAAAATCGTAATCAACTTCTTTGTTCTTAATGGCCTCCATAAGTTTTCTAGTGTTACCAAGGCCGCTGACAACTGCAACCTTTATGTTTATACCTTTTATAACAAAAGTTGCCTCTTTCCAGCCATCCATTCCTCTTACTGCTTTAAAGCTGTCTGCCTCTGGGTTTTCTCCGGTCAGTAAGAAATAGGCACTTCTTAACGCTGCCTCCATAACACCACCTGTAGCTCCAAATATTACACCGGCACCGGAACCTTCTCCAAATATCTCATCAAACTCTTCTTCTTTTAGGTCACTGGCATGAATATTATCTGCTCTAATTAATCTGTCCAGTTCTCTTGTTGTCAGTACTAGGTCTACGTCACTTCCGTGTCCTGAATCATCTACAGCAACTACACCTCTCTCGTATTTTTTAGAAAGGCACGGCATAATAGAAACTGAATATACTTTATCAGGATCGACTCCTAATTTTTGTGCCATATAGGTCTTCGCCATAGCTCCAAACATTTGCTGCGGTGATTTTGCAGTAGAAAGATTTTGAACAAAACCAGGATACTGCGTCTTTACAAATCTAACCCAGCCCGGGCAACATGAAGTAAACATTGGCCATTTATAATCATCTCTATGAGTAAAACGCTGAATAAATTCGCTTCCTTCTTCCATAATTGTAAGATCCGCCGCATATGTAGTATCAAATACATAGTCAAAGCCAATTCTCCTTAATGCACTTATCAGTTTTCCTGTAGTACATTCTTCTTTCTGAAGGCCTATACCTTCACCCCAAGCAGTTCTAACAGCCGGAGCGATTTGAACCATTGTAATCTTATTAGGATCAGCTAAAGCGTCATTTAACATATCTCTATCGTCTCTTTCTCTCAATGCACCTACAGGACAATGAGTTATACACTGTCCGCACAGTGCGCAGTCCACCTGAGAAAGGTTCTTATTTTCTCTTACGTTTACAGTAGTTCTGTATCCATAACCACTAAGATCCCAGACACCAAGGCCTTGTACCTTTTCACATATTTGGATACATCTCATACATTTTACGCATTTTGCAGCATCTCTGACTAGAGGTAGATCAAAGTTCCACCTGTTTTTCTCTGCCGTATTTGTATAGTTAACTTTAGTGATGCCTATATCGTTAGCAATTTTTTGTAATGTACAGTTTCCACTCTTTACACAGGTAACACAGTGACAATCATGGTCAGAAAGGATTAATTCAACATTTACTCGCCTAGTTGCTCTAACCCTAGGGCTATTGGTCAATATTTCCATATCCTCTTCAACTTCTGTATTACATGCTGTAATCAGTTTTTCCATACCTACCTTTTCTACAAGGCACACTCTGCAAGCACCTATTTCGTTAATTTCTTTAAGGTAGCAGAGGTGAGGTATTCTAATTCCTACTTTTTCGGCAGCCTCTAATATTGTTGTCCCTGAAGGTACTTCAATATTCTGCCCATCTATTTTTAAATTTACCATTTTGATTCTCTGCCTCCTCTAAATGATCCATAACCATGGAAATCACATCTCAGACATCTAGTTGCTTCTGTCAACGCTTCTTCTGCAGTCATTGCTATTTCCACTTCGTTAAAGTCTACTCCTCTTTCTGAAGCATATCTTTCTTTTAATTCGATTCTTCCTCTTGCCTTCTTATCTTCTATAATAGGGGTAGGAATTTCAACACCCACTTCTATTTCATGATTATATCCAAGGTAAGCATCGATATTAGCTGCTGCAACTTTTCCTGCAGCTATGGCATTTATTACTGTTGATGGGCCTGTTACGCAGTCTCCACCAGCATATATTCCTGATAAGTTGTCAACAACGTTAGTATTGGTTGTTTTAATATTGCCTCTAAATACTGGTATTCCATATTCTTCGAAGAATTTTAGATCTGTTGCCTGGCCTATTGCCGAAATAATAATGTCACATGGTATTTTTTCTTCTGGGGCTGTAGCATCTACCGGTCTAGGTCTTCCTGATTTATCTGCTTCTCCTGCAATCTGAGGTTTTACCCAAAGAGCTCTTACGTGACCGTTTTTGCTTACTTGTATCCTTGCTGGTGCCTTAAGCTGCTGTAAAACGCAACCTTCTGCTATTGCACCATTTATCTCATCTGGCAGTGCAGTCATATCATCTTTTCTTCTTCTGTAAACAATACTTACTTCACTGGCGCCAAGTCGTTTTGCCGTTCTGGCAACGTCCATTGCAACATTTCCCCCGCCGATTACTACAACGTTTTTACCATTAAAATCAGGCATTGAATTGTCACCAATACCTCTTAGCATTTCTACAGCAGGAATTACTCCTTTTGCATATTCGCCTGGTATACCAATGTCTTTATGGTTATGTGAACCTATGGATATGTATAATGCATCATAGTTTTCTTTTATTTCTTTTATTGTTTCAAGACTCTGAACATCGTAGTCCGTTTTATATTTAACTCCTGAGGAAATAATTGCATCTATATCCCATTGTAGTCTTTCTCTTGGAAGTCGGTAATTTGGAATTCCGTAACGTAGCATTCCTCCAAGCTGGGATCTCTTTTCATATACTGTTACATCGTGACCCATAATTGATAAGAAATATGCCGCAGATAAACCACTTGGTCCACCACCTATTACTGCAATTTTCTTTCCTGTATCATCCATTCTTTCTGGAACGGGAACAATATCTGAACAGTTATCAACAGCGTATCTTTTAAGTCCTCTTATGTTTACAGGTGCATCTATAAGGTTTCTTCTGCACTTTGATTCACAAGGATGTTCGCATATCATCGCACAAACTGTAGGGAAAGGATTATCTTTTCTTATTAATCTTACAGCATCATCGTATTTTCCAGCATGAACTAGAGCTGTGTAACCAGGAACATCAACGCCTGCAGGACACATTGCAACGCAAGGTATGGACTGTCTCCTATTAATAATGTTTTCTGTGCAACAATGGTTATATATATGTGATTCATAATCATCTCTAAATCCATATAACCCTCTTAATACCATATTAGCGGCCTCAACGCCTATAGCACAATCCGAAGAGTCTCTAATTGCTTTTGCGGTTCTTTCAATATTATCTAAAATCTTAATATCTTTATTTTTATCCATAGATAAAATTTCTTCTAACATTAGCTGAAGTTGCCCAAGTCCAACTCTGCATGGCACACATTTACCACAGCTTTGCGCGTGACAAAGTCTTAAAAATGATGCTGCCATATCTACAGGGCATTGCCCAATTGGACTAGATACAATCCGTCTTTCTAAATCTTTATATAGACCTTCTATCGTTTTCTGACCATCATCTTTTGACTTCATGTAAAGTCTATTCATTTCTTACCTCCAATTATTATTGAATATAATTCATAATACAATTCCTTTAATTATACACTTTTTTACATAACATATAAAGGAATTCTCATGTATACATGGTTATTGCCATATTTTAATAGTTAAATATGAAAAAGCCTGGAAGTAAATCCAAGCTTTTTTCTATACTTATTCTATTTTATTTCTGCTAAAATACGTCTAAGATCTCTAGTTAATTTATTTAAATTATTGATTCTTCGGCAAACTGTATAAGCATTTTCTTCTCTAAACATTAATACTGTGTTTAAGGTCTTTTCTAAGTCCATACAGAGATTTTCAACGTCATCAAGGAATTGTTTTTCTTCAGTTTTATCTTCTAATATAGATTCCAGTTTCTTTATTTCGTATTTATATTCCATGCCGAACAGTTCTAAAACCAAGTCTGAAATTCCCAGTTTCATTTCATTTAATTTAACCTGAAGATTTATATCTTCGTGTTTATCTGCCACTAGTTCTCTAGCAGATGATTTTAAATCTTTTAGGTAACTATTTAGCTTATCAAATCTTTCCGTAAGATCCTTCATCGGCATATTTAGTGCTTTCCAATATAAATCTAAATGAACAATGGTATCATTTATGACATCAATTAGTTTCATTCTTGAAGACTCTTCTAATATTTCTCTGATTTCTGTCTGACAGTCTTTATGTATTGCAGTTTTTAATTCTTCAATTCCTGTTCCTTTTTTTGCACTTACGGGAAACATAGTAACGTCGTCAACGCCCATTAACTGACACAAAAGGTCTCTGCAGTAAAATAGATATGCTGACAATTCTTCTTCTTCTACTGTGTCAACTTTATTTACTGCAAAATAAAATTTTGCGGCATACTCCTTAGCATTCTCTAAGAAATCAATTTCTATCTGGTTTATAGGGCTATCTACAGAAAGCATAAAAATAACCGCATCACTTTCTTTCATAAAAGCATATGCAACATCAGAATTATGTTTATGATAAGACCCAACTCCTGGGGTGTCAACAAAAGTTACACCATTCTTCAAAAAATCTGAAGGCGTTTTTAGAACTACAGAATTTACTCCAAGAACGTTGTTTGAGTTTTTTTGTTCACTTATATATTCTGATAAGCTATCAAAATCCACTAAATCAACTGATCCATTATTATAATGTACTGTTGCCTC
>JAWRJF010000116.1:0-5319 GCA_040307645.1 Anaerovoracaceae bacterium
CATCCATGTAGTTCCTTTATCATCATATATTATTGATGAATGATGTATTTTTTTAGCTTTGCTTCCATCAGTAAAATTCATTTGAGTTTTAGCTGAATATCTAATTTCACTGCTAGATACTTTAGATAAAGTCGAAGATGCAGTCATAAGTGCTCCATCAATTATTCTATTTCTTTCATTTAAGGTTTGAGTTGAATATGGAGTATCGAATAATTCTTCTTTAGTTTCTATATCAAATTCATCGAAAGTTTCTGGGAATATGTTTTGATAGTATTCACCTAAAGACATTGCTTTGATTTCATCAATCGTGTACTCTAGTTTTACTAAATTTTCATTTTCTAATGTTTCAGCAGAAGTGGTTGGAGCATTTGCAAATAGTAATCCAAACATTGTTAGTGATAGAATTGATAGTAATTTTTTTGAAAGTTTTTTCATATTTATTCCCCCTAATAAATTAATAAATGGTATATATGCTAAATTTTACTATAAAGTTACTATTGTAAAAAAGTCTATAATTTTCTTGAAATTTTTGATAAAATAATATTTAGGTAATTTGAAATCTAATATTTTTATTTAACTCAAGGAGCTATAGGCTCCTTTTTTATTTTTATAGATACAAAGAAAAGACAAATTTTTAATAAACAATATGATAAGGTTTAGTGTAGTAACAAATAAAAAGGGAGTTGAAATTTGTGGCTACAAAAGTTGTAAAGGAAGAAGTGATAAGGGTTAGAGTAGATAAAGATTTAAAAGATAGATTAAAGAAAATGTGTAAAAATAAAAAAATTACTATGAGTGAAATGATAACTTTTATGATTGAAAATGAGGTTAAAAGTTATGAATTTAAATTGGAACATAGTAATAATACTGAAAAGAAAATTGTAGCTACAGAGAAAAAGCTATTGAAATTAAAAGAAAAGTTAAATTCAAATAAAAAAGAAATTGGAATGCAATCAAGGTGGAGATTTTAAAAATATTTATTGAGTGCTGCGAGCAGATACGAAAGAAATATTTTTAAAATACTACCTTGATGGAATGGAAATTAGATACTGGAGCAACGAAGTTGCACTCCCTAAAGGAGTGCGACTTCTTGGCATACGCCGAGTACCGTCGGAGACAAATAAAATTTTTGATTAAACTTTTTATAAAAAGTTTATGGGTGAAGCGATGGCGAGGGCAAAGCCCTGGGTCCAGGAACTCCTGGCACGATAACTTTATAACATAAAGTATATTGTGTTATACTTTACATGGAAGATTTGCCGATTTTTTAGTTGTCCATATGCATATTCGTCATATCCTATGTGCATGTTTATCACATCATTTACACATAAAAAGCACATACTTTGTGGAGGTTTCGCACATAGGGTAAGTATGCAAATCTTTTATGTAAGTATTAAAAGGAGAGATAAAAATGAGTTATATGGTATGCCATTTTGGTAAATATAAAGCAGGAAATGTTTTTGGTTTACAAAAACATAATCAAAGAGAAAATGAAAATTATACTAATAATGACATAGATAAAGCGAGAACGCCCTTAAATTACGATTTAATTAATAAAGCCAATATAAATTATACTAAGAAGATAAAAACGATTATAGAGGCAAATAGAGCGTCTCAGAGAGCGATAAGAAAAGATGCAACTGTTTATTGTGAGTGTATTATATCTTCAGATAGTGCTTTTTTTGAAAAAATAACTGAAGATAGTCAAAAAGAATTTTTTAAGGGAGCTTTAGATTATTTAAAAAATAAAATTGGTGAGGAATTTATTATATCTGCTAATGTTCATCTTGATGAAACTACACCTCATATGCATGTTGGTTTTGTTCCAATAATCGATAATTCACTTTCAGCTAAGAAATTGATAGATAGAAAATTTTTAAGGGAGGTACAAGATCAATTACCTGCATACTTAAAAAATCTTGGCTTTGATATTCAAAGAGGTATTAAAAATTCAAAAAGAAAACATAAAGATACTAAGGAACTAAAAAAAGAGCTTGATAGAGAGTACGAAAATAGATGTAAGGATATAAATTTTGTTGAAGATTATAAAAATAAATTAGAGAGGAAAATAGAGCAATTAGAAGTAGAACTAAATGAAAAGACAATAGAATATGACAATGCAACTAAGATTTTAAGTAAAAATAGTCTTGCTATGTATCAAATACAAGAAATAGCGTTTGAGCCTGTTATGTTTTCTTCAGATAAAATTAAAATAAGCAAAGTAGACTTTGAAAGATTGAAAGAAAGTGCCTTGAAAGCATATACCCAGCACAATTTATATGCCACTGTATCAAAGCAGTTAGAGAATTTAAAACAAGAAAAACAATATTATAAAAATCAACTGGAAGATTCAAGGAGATGTAGGGCTGAGGAATATAATGATTTTAGGTATGAATTAAAATCTTTGGAAAAAGAAAATAAAAGACTTGGTTTTGAAATAAATAAAGTTAATGAAATTCTTAGGAGCATGAGCAAAGAGTCTCAAATTGAATTTTTTAAAGCAAAAAAAGAAATTGAAAAAGAAAATATAGAAATTGAAAAAGAGAAAAATAAATCATATGAAATGAGGCTATGAAAAAGAGAAATTTCGTGTACATCAACACGAAATTTCTCTTTTTTTATTTTTCTTTAGAAATACTAAACTTAAAAGGGCTATTTTTTATCATTTTACCCCTTACAAATGGCTTAAAACCGTTGAGTTTTTCTATTTCGCAAAAACAATCTTTAGCGAAATAAATCTCTTTAACAATATATGAATACAAAATTTTTTAGAAGTATATTGATAAAATAACATCGAAGCATTAAAATGTGATTAGATGTTATTTTTAAAAACTACATCTAATTTTGGGGGGGAGAAATATGAAATTAAATAACACAAGAAATTATTTTACAGAATTAACGATATCGGTATTACAAGAGGAGGGATGGGAAACTAAATTAGAAGAAGGCTATATTATTGCTAATAAAAATAACGATGAAGAAAGATTGGTAATATATGTTGTATCTAATGTGATTGGATTAAAAGAATCATCTACTTCAGTTGCAAAAGAAAAGCCTATCTTGAAATTAAAAAGAAAATCAGAATTACTAGCTGGTGATAATACTCCATGTATATCATATGGGATAGCAAAAAAATCTTTAACGGAGTTAGAAGTTTTAATTACTCCAGTTAGTGCTATAGAAGAATATGGATATGTTGGTGGTGAATATTCAAGAGCATCTAATCATTATCATTATAATTATATGAAAGTAAATGAAAATGAACTTCCTAAAGGAGCAATACTTAGATATTGTTGGAGTGGTAAAAAATTAAAGAATAATAAATAGAATTTTCAAGACAAGTCTTATGGGACTGTCTAAAATCTTGATTTATCTTGTTTTCAAAAGTGTATCAATAGAGTAAACCCTATTTATACTAAAATACAAATATTGGCTTAACGGTGTAAATCTGCATTTTCAGGATGCTACCTCTATTAGAGTGAAAAATGTAAAAATACTACTTATACTAAATTTAATACAGGGAGTTTTTCAGAGTGTTGACAAAGTTATTTACAAGTTAAAATTATAAATGTTTAAATAAAAAAAACTTGCATTATGTAAATAATGCAAGTAAAATTTAATTAAAATTAAATAAAAAAGTTCCTTCAAACTCTTATCAACTAAGCAACCAACTTAGAAGATAAGCCAATCTTAGTAAGTGCAACCAACACTTAAAAAGCCGTTATGAAAAGAACTTCGGAAAAGTAACTAAGTCAAGGTTATATCACACACATAAAACCAAGAACAAAAGCTACTTTTGAATCACTTATTCGATTATGAATAAAGTATAAATGATTAAAGAAGAAATTTCAAGCCTTTTATGTATGGTAATACCTTACATGAAAGGCTTTTTTAATTATTTTTAGGTTGCATATCACCTATATGATATGTAGTGGGACGAGCCAGACAACCACTAAAAAGAAGAAGAAAGGTGAGTTCAGCCGATGCAGAAAGTGAGCCTCCGTACAATATACCTAGTCCTTATCTTTAGGTGTACGGGATTGAGCGTGGTGACAACGTAAAGGTCAGGTGTGGGAGTTCTAGGAGCATAGGTGCTCGGGAACCATGAGCAGATATTTCGTAAGCATTAGGATAGAACCGTAATGTAGAAAGCTTGTGGGTGTAAATACACGTAACAGATAAGGTGCAGATAATAAAGGCGACCGAGGTTATACCTTGTATTATAATTTTTTAGTCTTAGTATGTATGCAGTTATTTCCTTACTGATAGTCATAATTATTTTTATGTCTATTAGTAAGGGAATAACTGCGTCCATTCGGCTCCCTCAGTTGCCCTTGTATTATACGCCTTCGGCACTGATTTGCAAGGATTGTGTTGTTTTTTTGGAGACCAACTGGAATATTAACTAACGGAATGTAGTGAAACGGAATGAGTAAGTTAATATGTAAGGCGGTAGGCTTGGAGGGTGAATGCGTTAGCAGAGGGAACCTATGCAGGTTCCCTAAGAGAAAGAGATAAATTATTGATAATGCTTTTTATTTATGAGATAATTAAATAAATTTTTGTATAAAAGGATAAATTTATTTAATTATAAAGGAGAATATTTAAAATGATGTGGGAGAGTATTTTTTTATTATTTTTTCTATAATAAGAATTTTTAAAAGTACATTATTTATTGATTATACAATTTCGATTATATTTATAGTGTTTATTTGTAATATGTTTGTAATAATAAAAAATATTAACTCAGGAAATTATAAATAAAACTGGAAGTTTAGCTTCCAGTTTTATTTATCTTTATGGATAAATTTTACCTTTCAAAGTTAAAATTCTATTTCTTGAGATCTATTCTGTCTTTTTTTATTTTTTTGATTTTTTCTTAACAATCAAAAATGTTGTTATTAAAATTATGATTATAATTAATATAATTATAAAAATTGGTTCAAATTTTAGTGAAACTAATTGATTGGTTATATTTTTCATTACAATTTCCTTTCGATATATTAGTTAATTTACTGTTAACCACGCAGAAGTAGTTGTTTTACTTGTTGATTTTGGCCAATATCCTGAAGGCATATCGACAGTATGTACTGTTTCCATTTTGTATTTTCCATTTTTTATGCTTTTAGGTCCAGTCATATTAAAGTAATTTGAATCTGTTTTAGAGTCACTTCTAATCATCCATGTAGTTCCTTTATCATCATATATTATTGATGAATGATGTATTTTTTTAGCTTTGCTTCCATCAGTAAAATTCATTTGAGTTTTAGCTGAATATCTAATTTCACTGCTAGATACTTTAGATAAAGTCGAAGATGC